>CAZEEJ010000037.1:0-37937 GCA_964511155.1 uncultured Planctomycetales bacterium
TGGCCGCAACACGAACGAGCGAAGTTCGAAAAGCGACTGAGTGACTGGCCCAGCGAGTGGTTCGACAAGGCCACGTGCGATGGTGCGCCATGGGTGTTCTACATGTCCGACACGTTCATCACGCACTGCATTGAAACCATCGAGGGCTTGCTGGACGGACTGGGCCGATACTGCAACGGCAAATCGCAGAGCGGAGGAGCATCTGAGTGAGCGACCTGCGGCCCTACCCCGAATACAAGGACTCCGGCCTGCCGTGGCTGGGACGGGTGCCGGCGCATTGGGACGTCATTCGCACAAAGGGCCTATTCGGCCTCAGTATCGAGAAATCCGAGGCACAGCACGGGATGGAGTTACTGTCGATCTACACCCACATTGGTGTTCGTCCCCGCAAGGACCTCGAGGAGCGGGGCAACAAGGCCTCGACTACTGACGGATACTGGATCGTCCGCAAGGGCGACTTGATCGTGAACAAGTTGCTCGCATGGATGGGCGCGGTAGGCGTCTCGCATTACGAAGGCGTCACCAGTCCGGCCTACGACATACTGAGACCGCGCCGGACTCTCAACTCAGACTACTACCACTACTTGTTCCGCACCGGTACGTATCTTCAACAGTTCAAAAGCCGTTCGCGCGGCATTATGGACATGCGGTTACGACTCTACTTTGATCAACTGGGGCAGATTCCCTCGCTGGCTCCGCCGCACGATGAACAGAACGCAATCGTCGCATACCTCGATGATGTCTTTCGGAAGACCAACAAGTTCATCCGCAATCGGCGGCGGCTGATCGAGGTGTTGAACGAGCAGAAGCAGGCCATCATCAACCGGGCCGTCACCCGCGGCCTCCCCTCGGCAAGCTCAGGACAGGCGACCCCCAACGCCCCCCTCAAACCCTCCGGCATCGACTGGCTCGGCGAGATCCCTGAGCATTGGCAGACGCGCCGATTGAAGTTCCTCGTGCGGAATGTGAATGAACAGACCTCGACTCGACAACCACACGAAGTGTATATCGCTCTTGAGCACATTGAGGGATGGACGGGGCGAATCAACCTGCCAAGCGAGAACATCGAGTTCGACAGCCAGGTGAAGCGATTCCGACCAGGCGATGTGCTGTTCGGCAAGCTCCGACCGTACCTAGCAAAGGTCACTCGCCCAGACATGCCCGGAGTTTGCGTTGGCGAGTTTCTCGTGCTGAGAGGGACCGACGAAGGACTTCTTCCGAAGTTCCTTGAGCAAGAGCTGCGCTCGAAACGGTTCATCGACATCATCAACAGCTCAACCTTTGGCGCGAAGATGCCTCGGGCTGATTGGACGTTCATCGGGAATCTGGTGATCGTCTATCCGCCAACCCATGCTGAGCAGTCAGAGATTCTCACGGAAATCGGCCGACAAACAGCTTCGCTTCAGACCGCCATCGACACGGCAAAACGCGAGATCGACTTGATCCGCGAGTACCGCACGCGGCTGATTGCCGACGTGGTAACGGGCAAGGCGGACGTGCGCGGCCTCGCCCCGGCCGAGCCGCTGCCGGCCGACGAACAGATCGACGAAGGCATCGACGACGAAGAGATGCCGGCGGACGGCGAGCCGGAACTCGTCGAGGAGGCAGCCGATGCCGACGACTGACACATCCGAAAAAGGCCTGGAGGCCCTGATCGTCGAGTCGCTGGTGAGCCAGGCCGGTTACGTGCAGGGCCGCAGCGAGGACTACGACCGCGACCACGCCGTGGACCTGGCGCAGCTTCAGGCGTTCGTCAGCGCCACCCAGCCGGAGACGGCCGAGGCGCTGGGGCTGGGCGAGGACACGCCCAAGCGGATGCAGTTCCTCCACCGCCTCCAGGGCGAGATCGCCAAGCGAGGCGTGATCGATGTGCTTCGCGGCGGCATCAAGCACGGCCCGATCCACCTGGACCTGTTCTACGGCACGCCGACCCCCGGCAACACCAGGGCCGAGGAGCGGTTCGCGGCCAACGTGTTCTCCGTCACCCGGCAACTGCGGTACAGCAAGGATGAGACGCAGCTCGCCCTGGACCTGGGGCTGTTCATCAACGGCCTGCCGGTGGCGACGTTCGAGCTCAAGAACCGGCTGACCAAGCAGACCGTCGAGGACGCGGTGCAGCAGTACAAGCGCGACCGCGACCCGAAGGAACTGCTGTTCCAGTTTGGCCGGTGCATGGTGCACTTTGCCGTGGACGACCAGGAGGTGCGGATGTGCACGCACCTCAAGGCCAAGGACTCGTGGTTCCTGCCGTTCAACAAGGGTTTTGATGACGGCGCGGGCAACCCGCCCAACCCGGACGGGCTCAAGACGGCGTACCTGTGGGAGCAGGTGCTGACCAAGCGCGGCCTGACGGACATCATCGAGAACTACGCCCAGACGATCGAGGAGAAGGACGACAAGGGGCGCAAGAAGCAGAAGCAGATCTTTCCGCGCTACCACCAGCTCGACGTGGTGCGGAAGCTGCTGGCCGACGCCCAGGCGAGCGGCGTGGGCAAGCGGTACCTGATCCAGCACTCGGCCGGCAGCGGCAAGAGCAACTCGATCGCCTGGTTGGGGCACCAGCTTGTCGGCCTGGAGCACGACGGCGCGACCTTGTTCGACTCGGTGATCGTGGTGACCGACCGGCGGGTGCTGGACAAGCAGATTCGCGGGACAATCAAGCAGTTCGCTCAGGTGAGCGCGGTGATCGGAGCGGTCACGGGCGACAGCGGCAGCAAGACCGGTCAGCTCAGCAGTTTCCTGCGATCCGGCAAGAAGATCATCATCTCGACGGTGCAGACGTTTCCGTTCGTGCTCGACCAGATCGGCGATGAGCATCGCGGCCGGAAGTTCGCCATCATCATCGACGAGGCCCACTCCAGCCAGGGCGGGCGGACGTCGGCGAAGATGAACATCGCGCTGGCCGAGAATGGCGGCGAGGGCGAAGAGGAAGACTACGAGGACCAGATCAACCGGATCATGGCCGCGCGCAAGATGCTGGGCAACGCCAGCTACTTTGCCTTTACCGCGACGCCGAAGAACAAGACGCTGGAGATCTTCGGCGAGCCGGTGCCCGAGGGGGACAAGGTCCGCCACAAGCCGTTCCACAGCTACACGATGAAGCAGGCGATCCAGGAGGGCTTCATCCTGGACGTGCTGGCCCACTACACGCCGGTGGAGAGCTATTACCGGCTGATGAAGACCGTGGAGGATGATCCGGAGTTCGACACGAGCAAGGCGAAGAAGAAGCTGCGGCGGTACGTCGAGAGCCACGACCACGCGATCCGGGCCAAGGCCGAGATCATGGTGGACCATTTCCACGAGCAGGTGATCGCGCGGCGGAAGATCGGCGGGCAGGCGCGGGCGATGGTCATCTGCAGCGGCATTCGGCGGGCGATCCAGTACTTCCACGCGGTGTCGGCGTACCTGACCGAGCGCAAGAGCCCCTGTAAGGCCATCGTCGCCTTCTCCGGCGAGCATGAGGACGGCGGCCGGCAGGTGACCGAGGCGACGCTGAACGAGTTCCCCAGCGCCCAGATTGAGAAGAAGTTCCAGCAGGACCCGTACCGGTTCCTGATCGTGGCGGAAAAGTTCCAGACCGGCTACGACGAGCCGCTGCTGCACACGATGTACGTGGACAAGATGCTCTCGGGCATCAAAGCCGTCCAGACCCTCTCGCGGCTGAACCGGGCGCACCCGCAGAAGACCGACACCTTCGTGCTGGACTTCGTGAACGATGCCGACACGATCACCATGGCGTTTGCCGACTACTACCGGACCACGGTGCTCAGCGAAGAGACCGACCCGAACAAGCTGCACGATTTGAGGGCCACGCTGGACGGCTACCAAGTCTACGCGCCCGAGCAGGTGCGGCAACTGGTCGAGCTGTTCCTCGGCGGTGCGGATCGCGACAAGCTGGACCCGATCCTCGACGGTTGTGTGGCGGTTTACACCACAGACCTCGACGAGGATGGGCAGGTCAATTTCAAGGGCAAGGCCAAGGCGTTCGTGCGTACCTACCAGTTTCTGGCATCGATCCTGCCGTACACGAACCGCGACTGGGAAGAGCTGTCGATCTTCCTGAACTTCCTCATCCCCAAGCTGCCGGCCCCGGTGGAGGAAGACCTGGCGAAGGGCATTCTCGAAGCCATCGACATGGACAGCTACCGCAACGAGGTCAAGGAGACGCTGAAGCTGACCTTGCCCGACGAGGATGCCGAGGTCGGCCCCGTGCCCACGAGCGGTGGGGGTCACAAGCCCGAGCCGGAGTTGGACCGGCTGAGCAACATCATCAAGGCGTTCAACGATCAGTTCGGCAACATCGACTGGAAGGACGCCGACCGCATCCGCCAGGTGATCGCCGAGGAAATCCCCGGCAAGGTCGCGGCCGACAAGGCGTACCAGAACGCGATGAAGAACAGCGACAAGGCGGCGGCGCGGCTGGAACACGACCGGGCGTTGCAGAAGGTGGTCATCAGCATGTTGGCCGACCACACCGAGCTGTTCAAGCAGTTCAGCGACAACCCGAGCTTCAAGAAGTGGCTGGCCGACACGATCTTCTCGGTGACTTACGACGACCACGCCGCGTGAGACGGTCCGATGGGCACCGGCACACTGAACATCACCCAAAACCGACCGCTGTCTGGCGTGGTGTAGATCGGGGTGGTGGCGCGCGCTGGGGTGGGGGGTGTGGCAAGGATTTCCGCCGCCCGCGGCTCTGATGCCCGCCACCGCCCGCCCGGCCGCGTCGCCCCGCTTCCGCCGCTCGACTCGACGCCCAGCCGGCCGCGTCGCCCGGCACCGTCCCGCGGTCCCCGGCACCGCTCGCCCGCCCGCCGTCCGGTTGGCCGTGCCCCGACTGGGCGCCCGCAGTCGCCGGCCAGGTTCCCGACCCGCTCGCCGTCCTCCCGCCGCAACCGGCCGGCTTCGACCTCGCCCGCCCCTGCCCGCCGCGCCTGCCGTCCCTGTCGAGCAGACCCGGCCGGCCCCGCCCCGGCGGACGCCCGGCCAGCCCAGGACCGTCGGCGCCCCCACGCTGCCGAGCGCGGGGCGAGCGGTCCTTCCTGCCGTCCCGGCTGGCTGCCGGGGAGCCCGTGGGAGCCTTCCCGCCAAGGCGCCCGGCCCCCCATCCGCGTCACCGGTCCGCCAGCAGCCGGCGGACGGCTTCGACCCGCTCGGTGTCGCTCAGCGGCAGGCGGGCCAGCATCGCCAAGGCTTCGGCCATGGCTGCCCCGGTCAGCCCACCGCAGGTGAGGTCCGCCGATGACGACCCCGCCGGCATCGGCTCAGCCCGCGGAGCGGCTGGCGGGGCGGCCCGGTTTTCGTCGGGTTCGGTCTCAGAATCGGCACTTTTGGTACATGCTGCCGAAGCGTCGCCCGTAAGTCCTTGCGGTTGCGTTGCTTCGAGGTTGCGGCATCGGTCTACGGAACCGAAGGTTGGTGGTTCGAGTCCACCGCGGTGCGATTTGGTAGTCTTTGCCACCCGCCGTAAGCCCTTGTCCAGCATGGCTTTCAGGTCGCGTTGGAGTGAACGCCGATTGATGCCTGGGCACAAGGCCTCGTAATCCTGGATCGTCAAGCTGCCATGCTCGAGCGCATGCCCGAGGGCCTTGGCCTGGCGTTCACTCAGTTTGTGTTCCCTGGCCAGGATGTCCCGACGCATCACCCGCTTCAGGCGCGTTGGGCGATGCCGTGTGCGGGGTTTCAGGCGTGTCCAGCGGCGCACTGTGCAGGGTCTCGGTCTTGCGGTCGTAGCGGCCGCGGAGTTCGTCGATCACGGAATGCTTCCAGAGCGGGGCGTTGGAGAGGTAGGCGGCACGGCCGATCATGTGGCCGGCGACGGGACCGGTGAGGAGCACAAACAGGATGATGGCGGCGGCCCGGCTGCTCACCCCGACGTCGTCGAAAAAGAGCAGGGTTCCGACCATGGTCGCGGATACCCCCAGCGTCGCCGCCTTGGTACAGGCGGAGACGCGCATGTAGAGATCCGGCATGCGTACGAGGCCCAGGGCGGCGAGGAACATGAACGCGGCGCCGGTCGCCAACAGAACCATGACGGCGAGTTCGGTCATGGTCGGACCCTCCGCTCGAGGTAATAGGCGAAGGCCACGGTGCCCACAAACAGGATGAGGGCGATCACGATGGCGACGTCGAGCACGACGGGTTCCCGCATCCCGACCGCGTAGGTGGCCATGATCCCGATGGCCAGCGTGCCGATCATGTCCAGGGCGACGACCCGGTCGGGGAGGGCCGGTCCACGCACCAGCCTGACGAACGCGATCGCCACGGCGGCAAACAGGAGCAGCAGCAAGCCGGACGTAAACTGGGCCATGGTCATCGCAGCAACTCCAGCACGCGGCGCTCGAATCCATCCTTGATCTCGCGGCGCATGGATTCGGCGTCCTCGATGTACATTGCGTGGACGTAGAGCACCTTTCGGTCCGTGGACACGTCGAGCGAGAGGGTCCCCGGCGTGAGCGTGATCAGGTTGGCCAGCAGGGTGATTTCCGTGTCGGTCTTGGCTTCGAGCGGCACGGCGATGACGCCGGGCCTCATGCGGTGCCGCGGCGTTACGATGTCGAACGCGACCTTGAAGTTGGCCCGGATCAGTTCCCACACCACAAACACGATGAAGAAGACGACGGAGCGGACCTTCGCGAAATAGCGTGAGGTGCCCAGGATCGGCTGGCAGTACCACAGGAGCAGATAGCCCGCGGCGAAGCCGAGGTTGAAATTGGCGGGTGAGAACTTGCCGGTGAGGGCGAGCCAGGCCAGGGCGAGCAGGATGTTCAGGAGGAACAGGCTCATGGCTTGCCTCCCAGCACGACACGGATGTACTCATCGGGGTTGAGCAACTGTGCGGCCGCGCGGTCGGCGACGGCGTAGAGGGGTTGTCCAGCCAGGCCGATCAATACGGTCAGCAAGGCGAGGGCCGCGATGGGCAGATACAGGGCCCACGCTTCGCTGCGGGTCAACGGCGGCACGGCCGGATCGGCGGTATTGGCCGGCGCCGCTTTCCAGAACGCTTCATTCCAGATCTTAGTCATGGAGAAGAGCGTCAGCAGCCCAACGGCCAAGGCCACGCCGACGATGAGAAACTGCTCCGCCTCCAGGCCGGCTCTGGCCAAGATGAACTTGCCCCAGAATCCGGAAAGCGGAGGCACGCCGGCCAGGGCCAGTGCCGGGATCAGGAAAAGGACCGACAGGAACGGATAGCCGCTGTAGAGCCCGCCGAGCGAAGCGAGCTGGAAGCTGCCCCGCCGCCGGGCCACGACTCCGCTGACGAGGAACAAATTGGTCTTCACGATGATGTGATGGATGATGTAGAAGATCGATCCGGTAACGGCCAGCGGGGTCATCAGCCCGAGCCCCATGATCATGTATCCGATCTGGCTGATGATGTGGAACGAGAGGATGCGACGGAACTCGTTTTGGGCCGCAGCGCCGAGGACCCCGGTCACCATGGTCAACCCGGCAACGACGAGGATGAGGTTGTGGGTGAAGGCCTGATCGCCGGTGAAGAGCAGGGTGAAGAACCGGATCAGGGCATAGACTCCGACCTTGGTGAGGAGGCCTGCGAAAATGGCGGAGACGGCGACGGGGGGCGTGTGATAGGAGGCCGGCAGCCAAAAGAACAGGGGAAACACCGCGGCCTTGATCCCGAACGCGAGGAAGAAGAGCACGGCCACGGTGTTGACCAGCGCGGGGTGAGAAGAGCCGTTCAGCCGGACAGCCAGGTCGGCCATGTTGAGCGTGCCGGTCAGCCCGTAGACGATGCCTACCGCGGCGAGGAAGATGGCGGAGGAGATCAGGTTGAGGGTGACGTACTTGATTGAGCCTTCGATCTGCGCCGCCGCACCGCCCAGCGACAACAGGACGAAGGACGAGATGAGCATCACCTCGAACCAGACATAAAGGTTGAAGACGTCGCCGGTGAGAAACGCGCCGCAGACGCCCATCAACAGGAAGTGCACGAGGGGGTGATAGCCGTGTTCCTCCCGCTGGGCGTCGATGTTGGCCAGGGAATAGACGGCGACGGCCAGGCCGGTCAGCCCGGCGATCACGACCATGAGGGCGCTGAACAGGTCGGCGACGAGCGTAATACCAAACGGAGCGGGCCAGTTGCCGATCTGGCCCGCCTGGATGCCGTCTCGCCAAACGTCGATGAGCAGCCACCCGCCGGCGATCAGCAGCCCGGCAGCTCCCACCACGCTGAACCGCCGTTGCCACGCACGCCGGTGCAGGAGCAGCAACTGCGTCACCGCCGTTGCCAGGGGGATCAGGATCGGGAGTATCAGGAGCCCGTTCATGCTTACGTATCCGTGCTCTTCATCGCATCGAGGTCGTCGGTGCCCACGGTCTGGTAGGCGCGTTTGATGAGCACCAGACCGAACGCCTGGACGCCCAGTCCAATCACAATGGCGGTGAGTATCAGGGCCTGCGGCAGGGGGTCGGCCATGGGCTCGCCGAGGTGCCGGATGCCGTCCGGCGGGATCACGGGTGGTCGACCCGACGACAGCCGCCCCGCGGTGAAGATCAGCAGGTTCGCGGCGTGGCTCAGCAGCACGAGCCCGATGGCCAGCTTGACGATGCTCCGCCGCATCATCAGATACAACCCCGCGGCGTAGAGCAGGCCGATCACAAAAGGCATCAACGTCTGCATGTCTACTCCTCCGCCAGGGAAAAGATGATCATCAGCACGACGCCGACCACGACCAGGTACACCCCCGCGTCGAACAGGAACGGCGTGCCGAGCTTACCCAGGGCGGGAAGATCGACCGGAAGCCAGAGGGCGGTCATAAACGGTCGGCCGGTCGCCATCGCGGGTACTCCGCTCGATGCGGCGCAGAGCAGGCCGAGCCCGAAGAGAACCCGCGGCGGCACGGCCAGGATCGCGCGGGCCTCGCGGACGGTGTACGCGATGGTGAACAGGGCGAACGCCGCAGCGGCCACCAATCCGCCGACGAACCCGCCGCCGGGCTCGTTGTGCCCGCGGTGCAGCAGAAACAGCGAAAACAGCAGCAGCAGCGGCAGCAGCAGACGCGTGGTGGTCTTGAGTATGTGGGAAGTCATGCCCGCTCCTTCGGAGCTGGGGTCAGTTTCATCAGAGCGCGGATGCCGACGGCGGCGACCGCCAGCACCGTGATTTCCCCCAGCGTGTCCAGGCCCCGGAAGTCCACGAGGATGACGTTGACCACATTGCGGCCCTTACCGCGCGGCAGGCTGTGTTCGACAAAGAACGCCGACAGGTGAGAATCGAGGGGATGCCATGTTTCGGCCAGCAGGATCAGAGTCAGCAATGCACCGGCGGCGGCGGGCACGAGTATGTCGCGCACGCGGAGGGTGTCGTCCGCGAACCGGGTGAATCGGGGAAGGCGATAGAGCACGAGCACGAACATGATGACGGTGAGCGTCTCGACGGCGAACTGGGTCATGGCCAGATCCGGCGCGCCGCAAAGCACGAAGATCAGGGCAACGGCATACCCGACGGCTCCCAGGGCCGCCACGGCCGCCAGACGCGAGCTGCTGGTGACCGCCATGACCGTGGCGCAGACGATGAGGAGCATGGGGAAGTATTCATAGGGCTTGACCGGCGTCCAGCCGAGCAGCGTGAGCGAGTCCGCGCCGCGGGCGAGGGTGAGGCCGACCAGTACGATCAGGGTCACAATGACGGTCATCAGATAGACGCGCAGGTATCCGCTTTGCAGCAGGCGGGTTTGCCAGCGGGCGGTCCGATTGAGGCCGTCCAGCGCCGCCACGTATCCGCGGTCGGGGCCCCAGTAGGCCAGCACACGGAAGCGCTCCAGCCGGGCAAGCAGGCGCTCGCGCCTCAGGTAGATGGCGATGCCCCCGGCCAGCGTGAGCACGCTCAGGATCAGCACGAGGTTGACCCCGTGCCACAAGGCCAGGTGGACTTCCACCGGTTCGCCGCGGATCGTTGTCGCTCCGTGTGCGACGAGCGATTCGATCCAGCCGGGCACCACCCCCAGGGCGAGGCTGCCGGCGGCCAGCAACAACGGCCCAAGCCACATGCCCACGGGTTGGGCATGCGCCGGCGGCGCCTCCCCCGCTAAGCCCACGGGCTGCAACCCGTGGGCTTGCACCTCCTCACTCAAACCCACGGGTTGCGGTTTTCCTCGTAAGCCCACGGGTTGCAACCCGTGGGCTTGGGCGGGGAAATGCAGCCCATGCGCCTGCATGGTGGACTTGGACCCCGGAATCGGCTTGCACCCCAGAAACGGCTTGCAGCCCGCCAGCCCAACGGCGGCGACCAGCAGCGCGTTGGCCCCCACGGCCACGATCAGGATCGCGACAGCGCCTGCCGACGCCGTCCCGATGGCCTCGTACATGCTCTCCTTGGCCAGGAAGCCCAGCAGGGGGGGGAGCCCCGCCCCGGAGGCGGTGGCGATCAAGGCGGCCGCCGCGGTGATCGGCATCAGTCGCGCCAACCCGCCGAGTTTCCGGATGTCACGCGTACCGGTCTTGTGGTCTACCGCTCCGGCAACGAGGAACAGTGCCGCCTTATAGAAGGCGTGAGCGACCAGAAGCAGCAGGGCCGCCGTGGCCGCCAGGGTTGTCCCGATCCCCACCAGCAGGGTCAGCGCCCCGAGAACGGACACGGTGGAGTAAGCCAGGATCCGTTTGAGATCCGTCTGGGCGAGGGCCAGGGCAGCACCAACGGCGAAGGTTGTGGCTCCAACGATCATGATCAGCGTGCACCAGGTGGGGTTCTCCCCCATCGTGGGCGTGAGACGGGCCAACAGGTACACGCCGGCCTTCACCATGGTGGCTGAGTGGAGGTAGGCACTCACCGGCGTCGGGGCGGCCATCGCGTTGGGCAGCCAGAAGTGGAACGGAAACTGGGCGGACTTGGTGAACGCACCGACGAAGATGAGCAGCAGCATCGGCAGGTAGAACCCATGATTGACGATTACCGTACGCTGCGCGGCCAGGACGGACAGCTCGTAGCTGCCGCCGATCTGGCCGAGGAGGATGAAGCCCGCCAGCAGCGCGAGTCCGCCGCCGCCGGTCACCAGCAGGGCCTGCCACGCCGCGGACCGGGCCGACGCCTGCTCGTGGTTGATGCCGATCAGGAAATACGAGGTCAGGCTGGTCAGTTCCCAGAAGAGGAACAGTGTCACGAGGTTGTCGGCGAAGACCAGGCCGAGCATCGAGGCCATGAAGGCGGCGAGAAAGCCATACAGCCGCCCGAGGTGTTTGTATTCCGCCAGGTACCCGCTCGCGTAGACGACCACGATCGCGCCCATCCCGGCAATGAGCAGGCCGAAGATCAGGCTCAACCCATCCAGGCGAAACGAGAAGTGGATCCCAAGACTCGGGAACCACGGGACCGACGTGCGGATGACGTCGCCGGAGACGATCGGGTGAAGGTCAAGGGCCAAGTAGGCCGTCAGGCCGGTGAGCGCCAGCCCGAGGAGCCAGCCGCCTGCCCGGGGCGTGAGACGATGCAGCCAAGGCGCCAACAAAGCCAACGCGAAGCCGACAAGGATCGCTTCCTGCATGGGATAGGATTCCGGCCGTCACGAACCCCGTTGCCCTGGATCAGGGCATCACGAGCGGGCATTGTCTCGCTGCCGCGTCTGCCGGTCAAGACGGCCGCCGGTCTTCAGGAAGCCATGGCTTCCTCGACCGAGGCGTGGATGGGGAACAGCCGGGTCAGATTCGTCACCGTCAGCAGCTCGAGGATCTCCGGTCGGGGGGCGGCCAGTTTGACCATGCCGTTGTGGTGACGGCAACGAAGGTGGGCGGCAATGATCCCGCTGAGGCCCATCGAGCTGATGAACTCCAATCGGCTCAGGTCCAGGATGAGCTGCCGGGGCTCGTCGGCGACCAGGTCGAGCAACTGGTCCTTCAGGTCGGTCGAGACGACCATGTTGGCCGACCCGATCAGCCGGGCGATGGTGGCGGAACCCTGGTTCTCGATTTCCACTCGGAGAAGTTCGGCGGGGGGGGACGGCATCAGGATCTCTCCTTTAGCAGTTGGACCTCATTGCCCTGGTCGTTGTAGCAGAGCTCGTCGAGATACGCACGCATGAGCATGATCCCCCGGCCGGTGGGCAAGGGAATGCGGTCCGGGATGGTCGGATCGGGGATGGCGTCGGGATCGAACCCCTTCCCCTCGTCACGGACCCGCACGATGGCCCGCTTGTCGTTGATGTCGTAGCTGATGGTGATGGTCTTGGAAGGGTCTTTGCCGTTGCCGTGTTTGTGGGCGTTGACGATGGCCTCCTCGAGGGCCAGGCGGATGGCGAACGTGCATTCACGGCTGTAGCCGCAGTCCTGGGTTTCGCTCAGCAGTTGTTCCTCAACGCACCGGGCGGCCTGCAGGTCGCTGGGAATGACGATCTGGTGAGCCAGTGGTTGCCAATTCCGCGGCATAGACGACTTCGCGGGTCGGTCCTTGACCCGCTCCAACTCCCGTCTGGCTGGGTTGTGTTCCGGGCCGGTTGTCATCGGCAGGAGCATCCCCGGTGCGAGGGCCGTCACCCCCGGGTCCGCCGCCCATGCCCCGGACCTTTCATCTTGACCATTCCGAGCGGTCGCCCGCCGTGCATTCCGAACCCTCCGGGAGCACACCGGCCCGACGCCGGTGCCGCGATGGTTTCGGGATGCACGCTTGGATCCCTCAGTTGAACGCGCGCAGCGCTTCGTCGGTTGTCCCCTGGATATTAAACAGCTTGTTGAGCCGGGTAATCTTGAACACTTCGTAAATCTGCGGGTGGATATTGGCCAGAACCAGTTGGCCGCTTCGGCCGGCGACCTGCTTGTTCAGCGTGATGAGGACCCCCAGGGCGGCGCTGGACAGGTGCTCCACCTTCCGGAAATTGAGGAGCAGTTTGGGGACCGGCTCGGAGGCGACCAGCTCGCTGAGTTTCTCCAGGATCTGGTTGATGACCATTTCCTCGAGAATCTTGCGATCCTCGAACTCGACAATGCAGACGGATTCCTGCTTGCGGATGCTGAGCTTCGCCTCTGCCTCTGGCATCGAATCGGCTCCTGGGTGCCGAGGGGTTTCCACAGACTCTTCATCGGGCATTAGAGTCCTGACGGCGGAGAATGTCAACCCCGCCCTTGGATCACCCAAGCCCACGTGCCACCCCGTGGAATTACCGGGCCCGGCGAGCTAAAATAGGTGGTTGCGGCGTCGCGTCGAAGCAAGGAAGCAGGTAAGCGGTGAACTGGCGAGTCGTGGTCGGGCTGGGAGCGGGGGTGGTATTGCTGGCGGCGCCGGCCGCGCTGGCCTGGGGGCCGGCCACGCACATCAAGCTCGCCGGCGATCTCCTGGCCCAGTTGCACCTCCTGCCCGTCGCCGTCGCCGCATTGCTCGCCCGTCACAGCAAGGACTACCTGTTCGGCAACATCGCCGCCGACGTCGTGCTCGCCAAGCGGCTCAGCCGCGTCAAGCAGGTCTGCCACCACTGGGATACCGGGCTGGCCATCCTGGAGGATGCCCGAACCGACTGCGGCCGGGCCTTCGCACTGGGCTATCTGTCGCACCTGGCGGCCGACACGGTCGCCCACGGCAAGTTCATCCCTCGCCAGATGGCCATGTCCCGCAGCACCATGCTTTTCGGGCATCTGTACTGGGAAGTGCGCGCCGACGCGATGGTCGGGCCGAAGGCCTGGCACCAACTGCGGACCCTGTTGCAGGAGGTGTTCACCGAGCACGAGATCAGCCTGCACGCCCGCCTGACCGAAACCTTTCTGCCCTTCGTCATGAATTGGCAGCTTTTCTACCGCATGAACCGCTTCCTGTCGCGGGGGTTGTGGCGGCGGACGATGCACCGGTGGTCCAACCTCTCACGCTGGTACCTTCCCGACCAGCTCATGCGCGAGTACCGGGCGGAGTCTCTCGCGCGCATGGTGGACGTATTGACCTACCAGCGGGGATCGTCCGTGTTACACGAGGATCCGAACGGCAACGCGGCCTTGGGCCACGCCCGACTGCGCCGACGACAATTCCGGCAAATGAGCCGGGCCGGCCTGATCGCCCCGCATATCCTCTACGAAGCGGCCGCAGGGCATGCCCCAACCGTCAAGCTCAACGTCGACGCCCACCACGGTGTCCGCCTGGTCCAGTAGCCCATCCCGATCCCCGATCCCCGACCCCCGACCCCCGACCCCCGACCCCCGGTCCCCGCCCCCCAATCCCCGACCTCCGCCCCCCGATCCCGCGGAAGCCCAGGGCCAACTTCGGGGGCCGGTGGTTTCCAATCCGCGGTTTCTCCGCTAGACTCTCCCCGCCGGAGAGACACCCGTCGTCGAGGCTTGGGCCGGGCAGCGGGGCAGGCAGTCCGTAGTTGAGGGATCGAGAATCATGGCTCAAGATAAAGCAATACTGAAAATCGGTAGCAAGAGCTACGAGCTACCGATGGTGGTGGGCAGCGAGGGCGAGGTCGGGATCGACATCAGCAGCCTGCGGGCCGAAAGCGGGGTGATCACCCTGGACGACGGGTACGGGAACACCGGTTCCTGCCGAAGTGCGGTCACGTTCATCGATGGCGAGAAGGGCATCCTCCGCTATCGGGGCTACCCGATCGAGGAGCTGGCAGAGCACGCGACGTTCGTCGAGACGTCGTACTTGCTCATTTTCGGCGAGCTGCCGCTACCGACGCAGTTGGCCGAGTTCCGGCGGTTGCTGTCGGAGAACGAGTTCATCCACGAGGACCTGCGGCATCATTTCGAGGGCTTCCCGCCGAACGCCCATCCCATGGCCATACTGTCGGCCATGATCAATGCCCTGGGGGCCTACCAGCCCACCCTCCTGCAGGCCGAGGACGATAACCGCTTCATCGACGCCGCCGCCCGGATCATGAGTAAGGTGCGGACGATCGCTGCCGCCAGCTACAAGAAGTCCCTCGGCCAGCCGATGATCTATCCGCGATACGACCTGCAGTATGTGCCCAATTTCCTGCACATGATGTTCAGCAAGCCGAACCGCCCCTACGAGCCTACGGCGGAGGTGGTGAGCGCCCTCCGCCAAGTCCTTATCCTGCACGCCGACCATGAGCAGAACTGCTCGACCTCGACCGTCCGCATGGTCGGCTCCAGCCAGGCGAACCTGTATGCGTCGATGGCCTCGGGCGTATGCGCCCTCTGGGGGCCGCTGCACGGCGGGGCCAACCAGGCGGCGATCAGCATGTTGCAGCAGATCCACGACAGCGAGACGGACGTGGACGGTTTCATCGCCCAGGTCAAGGACAAGAGCGCGAAGATCCGGCTCATGGGGTTCGGGCACCGGGTGTACAAGAATTACGACCCGCGGGCCAAGATCCTCAAGAAAGCCTGCGATGACGTGCTGGGCAAACTGGGCATCCACGATCCGCTGCTGGACATTGCCAAGCGGATGGAGGAGGTGGCCCTGGCAGACTCGTACTTCGTCGAGCGCAAGCTGTACCCCAACGTCGATTTCTACAGCGGGATCATCCTGCGGGCGATCGGCATCCCGATGAACATGTTCCCGGTCATGTTCGCGATCGGGCGCATGCCCGGCTGGATCGCCCACTGGCGTGAGGGCCACCTGGATCCCGCCGCTCGGATCCACCGTCCGCGCCAGATTTACGTGGGCGCGACGACGCGGCCATACGTTCCAATCAACGAGCGAAGCTGAGGGACAACCCGTGACACAGCAACATGGTCATGATACGGCCGACTACCCGGCCGTTGCGGCCAGGGATCCGGAGGTCTACCGCATCCTGGTGGCCGAGGGGCGCCGACAGGCCGATTGCCTGGAATTGATCGCCTCGGAGAACCACGTCTCCCGCCCCGTCCTGGAGGCCGTGGGCTCGGTGCTGACCAATAAGTACGCCGAGGGATATCCTGGTCGGCGGTACTACGGCGGGTGCCGGCACGTGGACGAGGTGGAGGAGCTGGCCCGCGACCGTGCCAAGCAACTCTTCGGGTGCGAGCACGTGAACGTTCAGCCGCACTCCGGCAGCCAGGCGAACATGGCCGTCTACATGGCCGTGCTCGAACCGGGTGATACCATCCTCTCCCTGGACCTGGCCCACGGCGGGCATCTGACCCACGGCATGAAGGTGAACTTCAGCGGCCGACTGTACAACATCGTGCACTACGGGGTGGACCGCAAGTCGGAAACCTTCGACTTCGCGGAGATCCGCCGCCTCGCCCAGGAGCACCGGCCGCGGATGATTTTGACGGGGGCCTCGGCCTATCCGCGGGTCATTGACTTCGCCGCCTTTGCCGAAATCGCCCGCGAGGTGGGGGCCTACCTGACGGCGGACATCGCCCACATCGCGGGGATGGTGGCGGTCGGCCTGCACCCCTCGCCGATCCCTCACGCCGATTTCGTCACCACCACGACGCACAAGACCCTGCGCGGCCCGCGGGCGGGCATGATCATGTGTAAGGCGGAGCACGCCAAAGCGGTGGACTCCCGCGTGTTCCCCGGCATCCAGGGCGGGCCGTTGATGCATGTCATCGCCGGCAAGGCGGTGGCCTTCGGCGAGGCCCTGCGGCCCGAGTTCAAGCTCTACCAGCAGCGTATCCTGGACAACGCCCGGGCCCTGGCGGCGGCCCTGCAGGCGGACGGCTACCGGCTGGTCTCCGGCGGGACGGACAACCACCTGATGATGGTCGACCTGCGGCAGGTGCACGCCGACATCACCGGCAAAGACGCCGAAGGTTGGCTCGAGCAGGCGGGCATCATCGTGAACAAGAACATGATCCCCTTCGATGAACGCAAGCCGACGCAGACCTCGGGCCTGCGCATCGGCACGCCGGCCGTCACCACGCGGGGGCTGGGGCCGGCCGAGATGGCCACCATCGCCCGGCTCATTCACGAGGTGCTCAGCGCCCACGGTCGCGAGGAGGTCACCGACCGGATACGGGGTGAGGTACTCGAGCTGTGCCAACGCTTCCCGATCCCGCATTGAGATCTGCTCGGTTGCTGCTGCTCATGCTGTTGGCGGCTTGCGTCCTGCCGGTCGGGTGCACCGGGCGTGCCCAGGTTTATTCAGTTCCGCTGGTTCGTACCGACTTGCCGCCGCCCGAACCGCTGCTCCAGACCGTCCAGCCTTCGGAAGCGTTTTACTGGCTGGGCGAATCCGGCGAGCTGAACGTGGCGTTGCGGCACTACGCGGCCCCCGCGGCCGGGCTGGGTATCGAGACCGAATGGCTCCTGTCCCTCGTGCTCGAAGGTTTGCCGGCCGGCAGTCAACGGCTGTACACGCTGGACGCCCAATCCGTTCGCACGCTGCAGATCCTCGGACCCACGCGGCAACGAAGTGCATCGTTGATGGGCGTGGCTGTCATGCACGCTCCGCGGGGGCGGGTGCTCGAAGGCCGGTTTCACGCCAACGTCAGGCAGCAGGCTTTCGGGTTTCTCGATGGCTGGTCACCGGACATCCGCAGCGCCCCGGTGGCGGTGATGGTCGGCGAGTTCCGCGCGGTCCATGACCCGGTTCGCGGTCAGGCCATCCGCCTGCGGACGGAGGCCGACCGGTTCGGTCGCGATGGTGAAGTGTCGTCAGCGATTGTCGTTCCCTCTCCGGATTGAGCGGCGTACGGTTCGCAACCCCAGGCAGCGGCCTTGCACGCGTTCGCACTGCTCAAAGAGCAGTGGCACACGGCGGCGTTTTCTCGCTTCTCGCTTATCGCCTCTCACTTCTCACTTCCAACCTCTCGCTTCTCACTTCCCGCCTTCCGCCGCCACCCAGCGCTCATACAGCTTCTGGACGCGCTCCGGCCCCACGTCTCCGTCCCACACGGCCACGCCGAATCGGTAGCGGAGTGGGGCTCCGCGGCGGATAGTGATACTCTCGTGGTGCAGGTCCGGCGTGTTGGCCAGGTAGGCGAAAGCGTCGTCCATGGTGAACCACCGGGCCGGGTGGCGCGGGTTGGCCGGATGATCGAATGCCGCCACGGTGACCGGGTGGCCGTCCGCCGCGGCGGTGTAGGCGCACCAGGGCGAACGTACGTCGTTCGTGCCGGCTACCGCGGTGGCACCGTCGGCGTTGAAGAATTTGCCGCCTTTGTCCATGGACTCCACGAAGCGCATGCCCAGGCCGAAATAGTGCCGTCCCTCCAACTTGCACGTCTCGCGGCCGGGCGGCACCGCCAACTTCGTGGTCCAGGAGATCAGCGACGCGTCGAGGTCGTCTCCTTGCCACGCGGCGATCGTCCGTTCCTCGACTAGCGAGAGGAGCTTGTCACGTGGTGGCACCCAGTCGATCGTCTGTACGAAGCCGCTGCGCCACCACTCGCCGAACGCCTGGGGGGGCACGGCCTGGGAGCGGCGCACGATCTGTTGGCCGGACTCCTCGGTTTCTCCCCAGTACTCGACTCCGTCCACGTTCACCGCGTACATCAGGCCGTGGTGGTGCAGGTGGTCTGCCGGGGCGTCTCGCAGAACGTTGATGCCCGCCGGGCTGCGCAGGATCTGCACGTACGGCTTGTACGGCACATCCGCACAGCGCTGCACGAGGAGTTGCCGGTTGCCGCTCTCGACCACCAGGCTCGCCAGCCGAACGGTCCACGCCTCGCCCGGTGCCGGTGCGCGGCATCCCGCCGCCGTCACAATGGCGAGGCCCAGTATCGCCGAGAGGATGATGCGAGTGAGGGACATGATGGCTTTACTCCTTGTGCGTCAAGGTCCAGGGACGACACAACGGGGGTCGTTCGGGCCTTCGCGGCGATTGTGGCCCTTGCCACGGAACCTGTCAACCAATCCAAGGCGGCCTTCGGCCGCAACGCAAGCCTGACGGTCGCTCGCCGGCGCACTGCTCAAAGAGCAGTGGCACACGGCGACGTCTTCTCACTTCTCACTTCTAACTTCTAACTTCTTAATCACGCCTTTTCGCCTCGTCCTTCCCCAGCTTATCCAGCAGCGTGCCGCGGCCGATCAGATGTCGCAAGGTTTCGTCGAGCAGCGTCAGGGCCGGCTCCACGGTACCTGGCGGCCAGACGCTTTCGCGCAGGGCGGTCAGCACGGCGGCGCCGACCTTGCGGACTTGGCCTGCGCCGGGCACACATTGGCTGCAAACCAGGCCGCCCTGGTGGACTGCGTAGTACGCGGCCCGGCCCGGTGGGGCGACGCGATCACAGCGGACGCAGCGGGTCAGGTCCGGCCACAGGCCCAAGGATTGCAGCAAGGCACACTGATAGCCCACCACCTCCGGGAGCGTCGGCCGGCCGGCAGACAACGCCCCCAAGAGTGCGGCAAGGGCCTCGAAGAGATCCGCGTGCGGCTCGGCCTCCTCCATCGCGGCCACGGTGACATCGGCGGCGTACTGGGCGGCATACCAGCGCGGCAAGGCACGCCGCAGGCCCAGATACGCCTCCGTTTGCAGCCACTCGGTGAGGGTGCCGAGGTGGCTCTCGCCCCGCGAGCCCGGCAGGAATACAACCCATCCGCGCTCCAACAGGTCGATCCCGGGTACGAAGCGGGTTTTCGTGCTCCGCTTGGAACCTTTGGCGATGAGCCGGCGCAGCCCGTGGTCACGGGTAAGCACGGCCAACACCTGCGACGACTCGGAGTAATCCAGCCGTCGAAGCACCAACGCCTCGTCCTTGATCGGGGGCATCCATGGCCTCGCACGCCGACCGTTGCCAGAACCAAGGCAACTGGTTGCTGTTCGTCACCTACACCCGGGCACGTCCATCAACAAGTTGACTCGGTCCTCAGCGAACCGGCGGGTGGCCCATCCATCGCAGCGCGATGGGTGGGCTGACGATGATGCGGATGAGGGAAGGTCTCCTGGTAAGACAACCATTTCCACGCATTCGATCATCGCGAGCCCACCCTTGCTGCGCAAGGATGGGCCACCCTCCTGACCGGTCACGGACCGGGTCTGCGCCGCATCTCCTGCTGGCGACTCCAGGATAGGCCGCCGCACGCGGACGTGCAAAGCGACACGCGGTTGCATCGATGGACCGACCGGGTACCATGCCGACATGGATGGCCGCGTGTTGCTCATCAGCGTTGACCCTCGCGTGCAACAGCAGGTGCAGGAGGCCTGCGGGCAGCTTGAGCTCCTTCCGGTCATTGCCTGCGGCGTCGAGGAGGTCAGCCGGTCCATCGCCTCCCAGCCGCCGGATGTCGTGGTGCTCGACGTCCATCAGCCCGGCGATCCGACGATGGCCACGTTCTCCGAGTTTCGGCGCCGATGGCCCCGCTTGTGCACGATCCTTCTCGCCGAGCAGGCCCGCAGCAACCAGGCTATCGACGCCATGAAGCACGGGGCCATCGACTACCTGCTCAAGCCGCTCCAGGACAAGGAACTCGTCAACCATCTCGCCGCCGCCTGGCGCATCAGCCGGGACATGAACGTGCCCACCGTCTATGAGAAAGACGACGGCGAACGACCGGCAGACCATATCGTGGGACACTCCCCGGGCATGCATGAGGTGTTCAAGCTCATCGGGCTGCTGGCGGCCCGCGATGTCAACGTGCTCATCACGGGTGAGAGCGGCACCGGCAAGGAACTCGTGGCCAAGGCCCTCTACCAGCACAGTCGGCGGAAGGACAAGGCCTTCCTGGCGGTCAACTGCGCCGCCATCCCGGAGACCCTCCTGGAGAGCGAGCTCTTCGGCCACGACAAGGGGGCGTTCACCGGTGCGGACACGCGCCGCATCGGCAAGTTCGAGCAATGCGACGGCGGCACCCTCTTCCTCGATGAGATCGGCGACCTGCCCCTGGCCACCCAGGCCAAGCTCCTGCGCGTGCTTCAGGACGGCAGCTTCCAGCGCCTCGGTTCCGCCGAGACCGTCCACTCCGATGTCCGTATCCTGGCCGCCACCAACCAGCCGCTCGATACGTTGATTGCCGAGCGCCGGTTTCGGCAGGATCTGTACTACCGGCTGAAGGTCACGTCGATCGAGCTGCCGCCGCTGCGCGACCGCGAGGTGGACGTCGTGCTGCTGGCTCATCATTTCGTCCGCCGTTTCAATGCGCAGTTCGGCACGAACATCCAGCGTTTTGCCCCGGACGTGCTGCCCGCACTGCTCAGCTATCCCTGGCCGGGCAACGTCCGCGAACTCGAGAACGTCATCAAGGCCTCGCTCGTCGTGGCGAGGGGCAACGTCTTCCTCTTTGACTTCCTTCCAGAAGCTGTTCGTTCCTCCAGCTATCGGAGCCCGGTTCCGACGGCCTCGGCTCCTCCCGTGGAAGCGGAACAACCCCAGGCGGAACCGCTGCGCCGCGCCTGCCGACGACTGCTGGCTCACAAACCCTTCCACGGCCAGATCCATCGGCAGGTCATCCAACTGGCCGAGCGGGAGGTCATTCGGGCTTGCCTCGAGGAGACCTCCGGCCAACTCGCTTCCGCCGCCCGCTTGCTGGGCATCACCCGGACCACGCTTCGCAAGAAGATGGCCGAGCTTGGCATTCAGGTGCGGGCCTCGGTCGAAAACGATCAATAAATAGGCATTGTGGACTCAAAGTGCTCAAAGTGGTCATGTCGTGGCCGCGCGATAGCCAGCTCCCCGGGCATCTTCACAGTTACAACTTATTCTCACCTAACGACTTACTGTCATGTCGGCATTTCTGGATCGGCTGGCACGATGGGTGCTAGAATCTACTCGCGTCGGGCTGCAGGGTGAGCAGGTTGGCCAGCGCTGCTTGGCCGGGCTGCCAGCCTGCCGAAGAGTTCGAAGGGTGATGCTTGGGCCTGCTTGAGGCCAGAACAGGAGCTAAGCCATGAGGACCCGTCAGCCAGACCGGACGTGGAGATCAAAGCGTTTGAGGGATGGTCGATCCCGAGGCCTCACTGAGGCCAAGTGGATCGGCTTGCGGGGATGCCTGCCGTACGGGGGTTTGCAGAGTTGGACGGCCGCTCGTGAGGATGGCGGCACGTGGGAGCCGGTGCTGGTTCGGTTGCCGCGGGGCGGCCGGATCCTGGCGGGGGGCTCGATGCGATCGCCTCCGACGTAATGGGCGGAGACGGCGAACGTCTGTGACGGGACTTCTCCCGAGGGCGTGAGGAGTCGGTTATGGAAGCGGGTTAGCGAGGCTCCGTGGGCCGGGGCGGATGAGGCACCGGTCACGGAGCCTCGGAGGATGTGTGGCGACCAAGCGAGCAGAGAAGATGAGCGCGGCCAAAAGGACAACTCGGCGTAAGGGGCGATTCACGGCAGCGGAGCTGGCGGAGTTCCGGCAGGCGCTGCTCGACAAACGTCATGAGCTGGTGGCGGATGTGACCCATCTGTACAGGCGGTCTCCGGATTTGGACGAGGCGGCAGGCGATTCGCTCGGCCGTCCGGCCGATACCGCCGACGCCGGCGTGGATGCCTGGGAGCAGGCGCTGACGCTCGACCTCGCGGAGAACAAGTCGCTGCTGCTGCGTCAGATCGACGACGCACTGGAACGGATTGGGGACGGCACCTACGGTACCTGCGAAGCGACAGGGCGACCGATTACCAAGGCCCGGCTGCGGGCCATTCCGTGGGCGAAGTATTGCATCGAGTACGCTCGTCGCCTGGAGGCGGGTGCCGCATGAACGGGAGCAGGCGGGAAGCGCCGGCGGTCGCGACGCAAGGGCCCGGCGAGTCGAACGGGCAAGGGCAAGCGGGGGTGTGATGAGGAGGAACTTGATGGATCAGCAAACACGCAGTATTTCGACGTCGGATGGCGGCGCGCGCGCGGACCTGTTCCGGGCGCGCGGCGGCGAGGATCAATCAGCGCGGCTCAATGGGCAGGATCTTCAGGTGCTGCGTCAGGTTCTCGACTACAACCGTGACCGTCTGGTCGAGGAGATCCAGCGGCTGGAACGGCAACCCGCCACCGATGGGCACGAAACAAACGGCGGCGCTGCGCAGCAGGCGGTTTCGGAAGCTGCCTGGAGCGAGGTCGTTGCGCACCGGACCATCGCCGAGAAGCGATCCATTCTTCGCGAGATCGATGAGGCGTTGCAGCGGATGGCGACCAGCACCTATGGGCGGTGCGTGGTTGACGGGCGGGGCATCTCGAAGTCGGTGCTACAGGAACTGCCTTGGCTCAAGTATTGTGAGCACTGCGCCGCCACGGGCCGGACTGCGGCCCTCGGGCCGGGAATTGGTATCGATAGCTGACGCAAGCAGTTCCGACCCCCTATCGTTGGGATAATCCTCCGGTGGGTGGTTACGGTTGCGCGCACCGTTGGGCATTTCGGTATTCGCCGGGTCACATCAGCAGCGTTCCAAGGGCAGGCGAAGCGGCGTCTCCCCGCAGGTCGCCAGGTGACAGTACAGGGCCAGGTGGCTGTCCGTACACTGGCGGGGGTCATGGCGGCGCAGGGCTTGGGCCCGTGCGGCGGCCGCACATGAGCGGAGCAATTCAGGGCTTTCCAGGGCCTCCCGAATCAAAGTCGCCAGGGCGTGGGGTTTGCTCGGCGGGCTGAGGAATCCCGTGCGCTGGTCAGCGATCAGCTCCTTCATCGGTGCGATGGCGGAGGCGAAGACGGGGACCCCGGCGGCCATGGCCCAGGCCGGCCAGAGGCTGCCGACGTCGCCCGTCGCGGGGAACACCAGCAGGTCCGCGAGGACGAGAATCTCTGCGGGTGACAGGCGGTTGCCGAGCAGGGTGAAGACCTCCGGGCAGTAGATGGTGTGGATGAGCCGGCGGATGCGGGCCTGTTCTTTGGAGCAGCCGGGAACCACCAGGTACACGTCGGGCCGGAACTGGCGGAGAATCGCTGCCGCCCAGACCGCATGGAACTGGCCGCCCGCACGCGAAGGTGGTGACGCGGTGGTCAGCACCAGGGCGGTCGCGGGCAGGTCCAGGTTTGCCCGTATCGCCCGGCGGGTCTGCGGGGAACGCTCGCCCGCCTCGATACCCGGGGGAATGAGCAGGGCCAACCGGGGGGCCATCAGGCTTTTATTCCGCAAATGTTGCTGAACGGATGCCGACGTGCAGACGACCCGGAAACGGCCGCTGTGTCCGGTTTGCCACCACTCGTGAACGTGGTCGGCCTCGATGGCGCTGCCGACGGTGACCACCAGCGGGACCCTGCCACCCCAGACGGCGGAGGTACGGGTCAGCGATCGGGCCGACCAGGCATGAATGACCTCGGGCCGGCTGCAGCGGAGGAGCCGTTCGAACCGCCGCCACGATGTCCAGGGAAGGCCCGAGCTGGCCGGCAGGTGATGAACCGGCACCGAGGTGGGGGTCGCCAGGACCGGTGGCCGGCTGCCGATGACCGCGACCTGCTGCTCCACACCGGCCGCGGAGAGGGCGGGCAGCAGCAGGGATAGCATGTGGACCGCGTCTTCCGGAGCGTCCGTGTCCAGAATATGCAAGATGCGTGGGGACATGGGCGACGATCATGCCGCCGCGACGGAGAATGTGCAACCCTGCCGGACCGCCCATCCGTCGCAACGCGATGGGCATGCTCACAATGATGGGGACGCAGGAAGGTCTCCTGATCAAGCGGGTTTGTCCATGCGTTCGATCATCGCGAGCCCACCCTTGCTGCGCAAGGATGGGCCACCCGCCCGGGTGGCCCACCTCCTCGGGAGGTGGGGGAGCGATTGCGTGACGGTGTGAACGCCGAGCTTTCGTGGAGATCACTGGCCGGGCTCAATCACTCCCCCAGGGCCGGAGGACCTGGGCCACCCTCCGTGTGCGCGGCTGGGCCGGCCGTCCGGTTGTGGAGTCCGGTCGATCGGATACACTCAGCGCAGGTTTCAGCGGCCGGATGCAGTGCCGGCCGTCGACGGTGGGCAAGCTGGCATTATGTTTTTTGAGATCATCCTTCTGACGCTTCTGCTGGTCTGCTCGGCCTTCTTCAGCGGAGCCGAGACGGTGCTGTTCGCCCTGACGCGCCATGAGCGGTACCGCTTTGAGCGGTCCGGGCGTGGTTCGTTCCGGCTGGTGGCCAGCCTGATGCGGCAGCCCCGGCGGGTCCTGCTCACCCTCATGGTGGGCAACATCACCGTGAACATGTTCATTTTTGCGACCAGCCTCGCGTTTTTTCAGCGGCTGGCGGGGGCGGACAGCGTTGCCGCTCCGCTGTTGGGATTGATCTCTCCGGTGCTGGTCACGCTTTTTGGGGAGATCTTGCCCAAAGGAACGGCCATTGTGATGCGTACGCGGTTGGCCCCGAGGATCGCCCCGGCCGTCCGGTTGTGCCAGATCGCGCTGATGCCGGTGACCGTCGTGCTCAACGGGCTGCTGATCGAGCCGCTGACCCGGCTACTGGTCGGAGGCGGTAAGCCACACCAGGACGTCACCGTCGAGGAACTCCGCGCCCTGGTGGAAATGTCCGAACAACGGCGGATCATCGACGCCGACGAAAACGCCATGCTTAACGGCGTGATCCAGCTCCACGAGCGCAAAGTTCGTGACGTCATGGTCCCACGGGTGGACATGATCGCCTTCGAGGTCCATGACGATCCGGATGAGCTGCGCCGCCTCCTGGCCGAGCGGCGCCTGTCGAAGATCCCGGTATACGACATGGACGTCGACCACGTCGTCGGGCTGGTCTATGCCCGGGACCTGTTTCTGGAGCGTGAAGCCCCCTTGAGCGAGTTGGTCAAGCCGGTGCCGTTCGTCCCCGACGTCGCCCGGCTGACGCAACTGCTCCATCATTTCCGCCGAACGCACACCCAGTTGGCCGTGGCCGTCGACGAGTATGGCGGCGTGGTCGGGCTGGTGACGGTGGAGGACGTCGCCGGCCAGATCGTGGGGGAGTTGTCGGCGGAGGACGAGGGCGAGGTGCCTTTGTGGGAGCGGATCGACGATCGGCACTACCGCATCTCGGGTCGGATGAACATCCGGGCTTGGGCGGAACAGTTCGCGGTGCGGCAAATCGATGAACGAGTGACGACATTGGGTGGGCTGATCGTAGCGTTGCTTGGCCGGTTGCCGGTGGCGGGCGATCAGGTGCGGCTGGGCAACCTGTTGCTGACGGTGGAGTTGCTGCAGGGCCGGCGGGTGGCGCGGGTTGGCGTGGAGCTGGCGGAGAAAACCGGCGTCCGGCCGACCGGGCAGCAGGCGGAGGTGCGGTAATGGCGGCATTCTGGCTGGCCGCGTCCCTGTTGTTGCTGCTGGGCAGCAGCTTCTACAGTGGAACGGAGATGGGGCTCTACCGGCTGAACCGGCTCCGTCTGCGCTTGCAGGCGGAGGGTGGCCCGAGCCGCAGGATCAGGGCTCTGCATCGCCTGACACAACGTGCTCAGGAGACGGTGCTCGCCATCTTACTGGGCAACAACCTGGCAAATTACCTGCTCACCGTGTGCGCAGCTTCGTTGATTGTCGAGGCCTTTCGCGTGCCTGAAACGCAGGCCGAGTTCGCCATCGCCGCCGTGCTCGCGCCCCTGGTCTTTGTCTTCGGTGACGTGGTGCCGAAAAACTGGTTCCAGTCGGACACCGATCGGTTGATGATCCGAAGCGTTCCGTTGCTGCACGGCACGGTGGTGTTGTTCCGGTATACGGGCCTCCTGTGGCTGTTGCAGCGGTTGGCGAACGCCGTGGTGCGGGTGACGGGGCATGATCTGGGCACGGGCCTGTTGACCCCGCGTGCGGAGGTGCTCGGCCTGTTGCATGAAGGGGCAGCCTACGGAGGGCTGACCGTCGAACAGACGCAGTTCATCGAGCGGGTCATGAACCTCGCGGACGTCCGGGTGGGGGCCATCATGGTCCCGCGGCAGCGAGTGGTCACGGTCCCACTCCACTGCGAGCGGAGTGCGTTTGAGCGGGTGGTACGCGGCACCTCCCATTCCCGATTACCGGTCGTGGGGTCGGATCGGCGGAACATTGTCGGGCTTGTCAGCGTGCAGGAGGTGCTGGCTTGCGAGGCGGACAGGCCGGTCGAGACCTGCCTGCAGTCGCCGCTGACCTTGCCGGCCAGCGCATCCGCGGCCAGTGCTCTGGTGCGGCTCCGCGAGTCCGAACGCAAGCTGGCCATCGTGATGGATCGCCGTCACGGCTACGTCGGAGTGGTCACCCTCAAAGACGTCGTCGAGGAGATCTTCGGCGAGTTGCCCGCCTGGTAACCCGCCCACCGGCGTCACGACGACGCAACCGCGATAGCCTCCCCCGGTTGCAGAATGCAACTGGGGGAGAACGCATCACCGGGGGGGGGCGTATCCGCCAAACCGTGGCGGACGGGTGGCATGGGTCGGTACTCCGACCCGTGGCTGGGCCGGGAGGGGCCACGGGTCGGAGTACCGACCCTGCCACCCAGCCGTGCCCACCGCACCCGGCGAGAAAAGCACTGCTCGCAGCGCAGTGACACACGGATGAGGCCTGCCCCTAAACAAAAGATGCACCCGCCGGAACCGGATCCGTGGCAGGTTAGATTCCCAGTGCGGAGCATGCTCGCGACTTGCGCGCCTGGGTGCGGTCTGCCACGACCCGGTGAGCAGTGCGACTGGAAATCGACGGCCGGCGGACGCCCGCACCGGCGAGACACCGGTGCACACCGGACGCGGCCGAAGACCGCCTGGGGACACGTTTTCTCGCTGCCCATTTGCCTCCCGTCCGAATGTATCTTACATCACATCACAGATCGAACCGGGATTGGATAAGTCGGCGAACGGCGAGATTCGCCGACGGGCCCGATAAAGAGGGGGGGAGTTATGGGAAACACGCCACGTCATAGGCGAACGGGGGGCCGCCGCGCAATCGGTGCCGGGTTGGCCATTGCGGTCATGGCATGGGGGAGCGTCGCCTGGGGGCAGACGATCGTGGAGGTGGTTCGCGTCGACGAGCACTGGGAGCTGGAGCTGATCGAGCCCGACGGCGACCGGCTAGCCCCGCAGTTCCACACCGTCATGTCACCCTTTGGGCACCTGGATTCCTTCTACACCCAGAACACATGGAATTACCAGGAGTTACCGTACTTCACCCCCGGTGGTTTTCAGGTCCAGGGCTGGTTGAACGACGATGTGATTGACCTCAAAAGCTTTGATCTGCCGGAGTTCAGCAACACGGCCGAGACCGTTACCTGGACACAGGTGATGGCGATCAGCGGTCCGCAGACACTGGCTGCCGTGGTAAACGCGAACTCCTCCACCTGGGGGGCGTTCGGCGGGTTCTCCAGCCTGATCACGGGGTTGCCGAGCCTGCCCAACCTCAACGAGTACTCTCCCGAAGTGTCCATCGCCAATTCGTGGATTACCTACGGGGCCAATCGCGTCGTGCACCTCAGAATCACGCGGGTGGATTACACCACGTCGGACGGCTACGTGTACAGCGACTACACACCGTGGGTAGTCGCTCTACCGCAACCGACCGGGGAGGAGTAGGCGTACTGGTGCAGGCGCCGGGCCGGCTCGCTCAAGATCGAGCCGGCAACTTGTGACGGACTCAGTCATCCTGGCAGGAGGGCTAGATCATGACCAAAGCATGCAGACGTTTGGGCCGATACCAGCGCCGGGCACAGGCCGTCCTCATCATGGCGGTTTCGTCCATGATGCTGATCGGCTTCGCCGCGATCGCCGTAGACGTCGGGTTGCTCTACAATACCAAGGCTGAACTGCAGCGAACCGCCGACGCCGCCGCCCTGGCCGGCGCGTGGGAGCTGGTTCTCGACGAGAACCGCCTGAAGGGCGATGCCGGCGTCGCCGTGGCGGTTGGCAACAGCCAGCAGGTGATCGCCGCCTATGGCCATAAGAACCCGGTACTCAACACCATCCTGGGTATTGATCCGAACGGGCAAAACGGCCCCGACGGCGATATGGTCTTCGGCTTGGTCGCCGACCTATCGAGCCGGTCTTCCGGCTTGCAGCCCTGCGTCGATTCCACAACCAACGCGGTCAGCGTTTTTGCCCGGCGCGACTCGATCCGCAACGGCCCCGTGCCGCTGTGGTTCGCCCGCATCTTCGGCAAGCAGGCCAGCAACGTAGACGCCCGCGCCACCGCGGCCTTTCAGGGCGGAGTGCGGGGCTACCGGATCACCGCAGCCACCGGCAATGCTGATCTCCTGCCGTTCACCCTGCACCTGAGTTCATGGGAAGGCCTCATCGCCGGCACAACCACCATCGGTGACAGCTACGCCTATGATCCGGAGACGGGAGCCGTGACCTCAGGCCCCGACGGCATCCCGGAGCTCAACCTCTACCCGGGAGCCGGGGTCGACCAGCTCCCACCGGGTAACTTCGGCACCGTCGACATTGGCAACTCGAACAACAGTACCGCGGATCTGTCCCGGCAGATCCTCCACGGCGTCAACGCCGACGACCTGGACTACATGGGCGGGCAACTGGCCTTCGCCGAGAACGGCACGCTCCTCCTCAATGGCGACACCGGCCTGAGCGCCGGCGTCAAGGACGAACTGGCGGCCATTAAGGGACAGGCCCGGGCCATCCCCATTTTCACCACCGTGACCGGCAACGGCAATAACGCCCAGTTCACCACCGTGCGCTTCGGCGGCATCCGCATCATGAACGTCAAGCTCACTGGAGCGATGAGCAAGAAGGAATTGATCATCCAGCCGGCCATCGTCGTTGATGACGCCGCCATCAGCAGCAGCGAGGTGGTCAGCAACTACGTCTATGCGCCGCCGGTCCTCGTCCACTGAGCGAAGGACCCTGGATCCTCAACCCCCTGTGGCAGTGGCGTCCTGCCCACGGGCGAAACGCTCGGCACCAGGTGCTCGGTGGTGTGGAACAAAGTGCGGGACCGGCGTCGCGCCGGTGGAGCCACCGCCGCGGCGGCGGTCGTGCATGCAGCTTCAAGAACGTAAAATCACTGAAACCAGTATTTGTCCTCTTAGGAGTGGGCCGGGATCGCTCCAACCCGGCCCACTCCTTCTCTGCATTCCCCAAACCACTCTTCCTGCGATGACAGCGCTACCAGCAAAGACGATCCAGCGATGTTGAGCCAATCTGTCTCGTGAAACCTGGCGGCAAACCTGGCAATCCCTTGCCAGGCGGCTACCATATCCCACTTGGTTGTGCCTGCGTGTTCGCCGGCCGTCGAGGCCTGCCGCTACCGGAGCCGCGGCGGGCCGGCCGCTGGGCGAGCGCCGTCTGCTGACTTGGGGTGGTCTATGCCTCCGACATCGCTGCTGGCCGCGATTCTGTTCCTCATCGTGGGCCTCGCCGCCTTGACCGCGGGTGCCGAGGTATTCGTACGCGGCGCGTCCCGGCTGGCGGCGCTGATGGGCGTATCCCCGCTGGTGATCGGCCTGACCGTGGTGGCCTACGGGACCAGCTCGCCGGAGCTGGCGGTCAGCGTCTCCTCGGCCGCGGCGGGCTCCGTGGACCTGGCCATCGGCAACGTGGTCGGCAGCAACATCTGCAATGTCCTCCTGGTTTTGGGCCTGTCCGCGCTGATCGCACCGCTGGCCGTCTCCCGCCAACTGATCCGCTGGGAAGTACCGCTGATGGTCGGCGTCTCGTTCCTGCCGCTGGTGATGGGGCTGGACGGACGCCTCAGCCGGCCGGATGGGCTCCTGCTGTTCGCCGGCTGCGTGCTCTACACGTGGTGGTCCGTGCGCGAGAGCCGGCGCGAGACCCTGGCGGCCCATGAGGCGAACGGCACGCGGCCTCCGTCCGGCCCGAGGCGTTGGCGGGGCCAGGTGGCGCTGACGCTGACCGGGCTGGTGGTCCTCACCGTCGGGTCGTACGCCGTCGTCCAGGGGGCTGTGGGCGTCGCCCGTCTGCTGGGTGTCGGCGAGTTGGTCATCGGGCTGACCATCATCGCCCTGGGCACTTCTCTGCCGGAGCTGGCCACCTCCCTGGTCGCCAGCATCCGCGGCGAGCGCGACATCGCCGTCGGCAACATCGTCGGCAGCAACCTGTTCAACATCCTCATGGTGTTGGGCCTGACGGCGGTGGTGGCCCCGGGAGGCATCCATGTGCCACCCAGCGCCCTGACCTTCGACCTCCCCATCATGATCGCCGTCGCCGTCTCCTGCCTGCCCATTTTCCTGACCGGCAGCATCATCTCGCGCTGGGAGGGTGGCTTCTTCGTCCTCTACTACATCGCCTACATCGTTTACCTCGTCATCGAGGGCGGACAGCGTCCATCCACGACGACCTTCGACACCCTGCTCATGGTCTTTGTCGTGCCCATGGTGTTGATCGCCGTGCTGGGCACGGGGCGCTGGCTGCTCTGGACCCGCCGGCGATTGCGGGTCAACCACGACCTGCCTATGGTATGAAGGAAGCGGTAATCTGAGATCGAGGATCTGAGCATGTGTGCGAGACCGTCAAGCGGAGCCGCGACCGTAAGGGAGCGGTGGCTCGAACAGAGAAGAACCGCTTCCTTACGGGCGCGGCTCTGATCGGACCGCCGGCTTTTCATACACGCTCCGAAACCGGAAATCGCAGAAGTGAGGTGACTCCGGATGGCCAGCAAGAAGATTTTGATGCTCGTCGGTGATTTCGTGGAGGACTACGAAGTCATGGTGCCTTTTCAGGCCCTGACCATGGTGGGACACGCGGTGCACGTGGTCTGCCCGAACAAGCGGGCCGGCGACAGGGTGCGCACCGCGGTGCACGACTTCGAAGGCGACCAGACCTACAGCGAGAAGCCCGGCCACGACTTCGTCCTCAACGCGAGCTTCGGGGGCCTGAGCCCGGAGGACTACGACGCTCTGGTGCTCCCCGGCGGGCGGGCCCCGGAGTACCTGCGGCTGGATGAGAAGGTGCTCAAGCTCGTGCGGTATTTCGCCTCAGCCAACAAGCCGATCGCCGCCATCTGCCACGGCGCCCAGCTCCTGACCGCCGCCGGCGTGCTCAAGGGCCGAGGCTGCAGCGCCTATCCCGCCGTCGCCCCCGAGATCAACGCCGCAGGCGGCAAGTGGGTCGACGTACCCATGGACGGCGTGCACGTAGACGGCAACCTGGTCACCGCGCCCGCCTGGCCCGCGCAGCCGGCCTGGCTCGCCGCCCTGCTCAAGCTCCTCGGGACGCGGATCGATCCGTGACCACCGGTTCGAGCCGGGCGGTTACCTGCATGATGTCACCCGTGTTCAGCGTGAAGCCCCAGGCGGCGGGCACGACCCGGCAAACCGCCTGATAGACTCGCCGCATCCCCATGCCCAGTACCAGCAGCGAGTAGAGCACCTGCCGCACGCTCCGCGCCACCCCCACGGCCCGCATGTCCACGATGCGAAAGCCGCAGTTGGCCAGCAGCCGTGCGATCGTCGCCCGGTCGAAGTAGTGCAGGTGCGACGGCGGATGGATCATGCGCCACTTCCGCCCCCGCAGCCGGGCCAGCCGGCTGCCGATGTCGCCGGTCGTCAGGCAGAGCAGTGCCCCGGGCCGGGACAGCTCCGCCACGTGCGCCAGGACGCGGTCCGGCCGCTCCAGGTGCTCGATCACGTCCCACATGGCGGTCACGTCCACCGCTCCGCCAAGGTCACCCGTCGTGACCGCCAGGAAGTCATCGGAACGCACATCGAGTCGCAGCCTCTGCCGCGCGTGCCGAACCGCTTCCGGGTGCAGCTCGAAGCCGACCGTCGTGTAGTGCTCGCGGGCCAGATCGAGGAAGAAGCCGTAGGCCGACCCGATCTCCAGAAGTCGCCCGCCCGCACACTGCCGGCGCAGGGCGTCGAGGCGCGGGCGGAAGTTCTTGCGGAAGAAGGCCTCGTCGGCCAGGTAGTCGAGGTACTCGCCGCCGGTGAAGTAGTCACCGCCGTAGAGTTCGCGGGCCGCTACCGGCCCATCGAGCCGCGCGGTGACAAACCCGCAACCCGGACACTTGAGCAGGATATCGAGGTGCGGCTCAAAGCCCACATGCCCGCACACCAGACACGTGTTGTCGGGCGATGCCATAGCGATCCCTACTTCGCCAGCCACTGCACCGCGTCGACGACAACGTGCCCTTCCGTGCCCGCGGCGGTGATCTCGACGTACCCCGCCTCGCCGGCCGCCAGCGAAAACACGCCCAACGACGCGAACGGCGGCTGGGCGGGTGCTTGCCGTTGATCGACGTGCACAGTCACCGGCCCGTCCGTTGTCTGGATGGTCACAGGGACGCGCACCGCACGGTTCGGATTGGGCGTATACGAGAGCCGCACTTCATAGCTGCCCGCGGCCGCCAGGTTGGGCACGAAACGCACGGACTTGCCGGCCTTGTCGCTGTTCTCATCATGCAGATAGTCCAAGCCCACGAACGGACCCACCGACGTCGACGCCCGCCAGTGCCCCGTGACTCGGGCCTTGTCGTTGTCCACGACCACACCGGGCAGGTCCACCGGCCGGAGGTGCGGCGCCGACGCATGGCCCAGCGTCAAGACTTGCCCCTGCGCGCGCAGCTTGGCCTGCAGCTCGGCTACGTCGATCTCCTGCACCGCCCGGCCCGTGCGGATGGCCTGCACCGCCGCCAGCCCCGCCGCCTGCCCCATGATCATGTACTGCGGCTCCATCCGCATCGACGAGTAGGCCACGTGCGACGCCGAGAAGCAGACCGGCACCAGCAGGTTGTTGCACTCGTCGCGCCGCGGGGTCAGAGCGTGGTAACTGATCTCGTACGGTTGCACCGGCACCTGCATGTCACCTTCGTTCTCCACGGTGCCGTCCGGCCGAATGACCCGCTGCACGTGATGCGAGTCGGAGTTATACGAGCCCATGCCGATCGAGTCCGGCTTGGTGCGCTCGGTCTGCAGGTCCTTCTGCGTCATCACGAATTCGCCCACCATCCGCCGGGCCTCACGGACATACATCTGGTGCGGCCAATGGCCCGTATCCACGAACTCATCCCTCGCCAGGCCCCATTCCTTCATTTCGTGCTGAATGCGCGCGGGCACCGAAGGATCGTTGGCCAGGAAGTAAAAGATCCCCGGCACGTAGCTGACATGGTCGTACCAGATTTCCTGCCGCCGCTGGTAGTCCGCCTCCGGGTAATCCCAGTTGGCCCCGATGTGGTCCGTGGAGAAGGCCCCCCGGTTATTCACGTCCGTCTTGCCGTTGGGCATCATGCTGATGATCATCAGGTCGCGGCGTATCTCGATATCCTCGCCTTTCTTCTGGAGGTAGCGCTTGAGCAGCTCGTACCGCCGGGGGTCGTAGTCCGCGGGTCTGGGGAAAGGCACCTGATTGTCTTTGCGGTTGCAGAGGCAGACGCGAAAGTTGTACGCCTGCACCTTCCGGTCGCCCTGCCCGGGTTGCCCGCGCTCGCCGGGATAAACGCAGGGCAACAGACGGCCCTCCTCGTCATAAGCCGAAACCGGCACGTCAAACTGGTGATACTTGCTGTACTCGCGCACGCCGGCCAGCGACTCGCCGTACTCATCCTCTCCCTCGCGTCCCCAGGTATAGGACACGCCCGCCCGGGCCATCAGATCCCCTTCATAAGAACAGTCGAGGAAAACCTTTGCGGCAAAGCGGGCGCCGTTCTCCATGCGGATATCGGTGACTGCCCGTCCGCGGGTCGCCACCTTGTCCAGACGGTGCTGGAACAACACCTCGACGCCCGCCTCCCGAAGCCAGCGCTCGAAAACCCCGGTCGCCACGTGCGGCTCAAAATACCACGTAATGGGTTCGCCGTACTGTTGGCCGAGTTCCTCGAAGAAGGCCCGCGACATCCCGCCGATCACGTCCTTTTTGCCGCTGTCGGTGGCCCCCAGCCCGCCGGTGACCATCCCCCCGATGTGCCGCCTCGGTTCCAGCAGGATGACCGACGCCCCCTCGCGCGCCGCCGCCACCGCCGCGACTACGCCGCCCGCCGTCCCACCGTAGATCACCACGTCCGCCTGTCGCGTGCCGGTGCACCCCGTCAGGCCCACACCCAACGCAATCAAGCCCGACATCGCCACCCAGACCCTGCTTGCCATCACCATACCTCTGATTCGACTTCGCATGTCATTCGCCGCGTACGACCAGATCGTCGCCCCGCAGATCATGGCACAACCGCAGCCAATACTCAAGTATCCAACGATCCGGGGGGGCTGGACTTTGCTTATGTTCAAGATATACTATGGGCTGGATTTTTACAGGAGACTCACATGCCCAATCTTGCAAACATTCTCAAGGACGAGATTCGTCGCCTGGCCCGCAAGGAAGTGAAGTCCGAGACCGGTGTTACCCGACGAATGGCGGCCGCGCATCGGCGGGATATTGCCGAGCTCAAGCGGATCGTGGACGCATTGGTCAAACGCGTCCGGTTTCTGGAAACACAGGAACGTCGGCGGATCGCCAAGCCCGAGGATCTGCAGGCTGATGTCGAGCAAGTCCGCTTTTCACCCAAATGGCTCAAGGCCCACCGCGAGCGTCTCGACCTGTCGGCCGCCAATTACGCCAAGCTGGTCGGGGTTTCACCTTTGACCATCTATCACTGGGAACACGGCAAATCCAAGCCCCGCCAGCAGCAGCTCACGGCCCTGGCCGGCGTGCGGAAGCTCAAGAAGCGAGAAGCCCTCCGTCGCCTGGAAGTCCTCGAAGGCTGATCCGCTCGCGGCTTCGCACCGAGCCCGGGTGGCCCACCCATCGCATCGCGATGGGTGGGGTCGCGATGATGGGTACGCGAGCAGACGATCCAGCGGAGCAACACTCCCTTTGCAGTCGATCATCGTGAGCCCACCCTTGCTGCGCAAGGATGGGCCACCCGGCCCAGCCGCTTGCGGCTTCGCACCCGGCTGCCCGCCCCTCACCGTTCCCCCACCGCCATGCGATACGAGTAGTGGAACAGCAGGCACCACTCGGCCCAGCAGATCTCCCGGCACAGCTCGTGCTCCTGCCCCGGGCGGCGACGACACGCCTGGCACAGGTTGATCAGCGCGAACGGGTCCCAATCCTGGTCTTCCAACAACCAGCGGGTGTCCGCCGTGATGCCGCCCACTCGTAGAGCGATCGCCCGAGAATCCTCCAGGAGCTGCCCGAAGATGGGGTGCTCGCCAACCCGGCGGAACCAGTAAGCCGCGTTGCCGTAGTCCGGCTCGCGACGGTGCATGATCCCGTGCCAGTACGAGCCCGTGCGATCGTCGATTCCCTGGCTGATGGTATGCGACTCGTCCAGGTAATCGTGGTAAAGCCACAAGCCGCTGCGGCAGGCCTCGGCCATTTGCGGATCGGCGACTTTTGCATGGGCGAACAACCGATCGATGGTGGCCGCCTCCAGCATCGCCCGGGCCGCCCCATTCGGCTGCCCCGGCCCCACCGGCGGCCGCCGCACCTCCGCCAGCAACGCCGCCGCCACCGGACCGTAGCGCGACGGATCAAACGCCGCTCTTGCCGGCGAACCCCCGCACCGGTCTGTGCCCTGGTTGGATTTCAACGGTGCGTCCGTCATGGACTTGCCCTCCAATGCCGGCTCCGGTATGGCCGCCTTGTTTTTGGGCTAGGCCCGGCATTCATGCCGGGTCCAAGGCGGCCCCTCAATGGCCCCCAGCCCGCTTTAGCGGGGTTCTCGATGCACGGGTTTACCCAACGCGCCACCACCTCATGCCGATTGCGATATCACCTCATTCGCGATGGCTCAAGCCGCCCATCGAGAACCCCGGTAAACCGGGGTTGGGCTTTCGTTGAGCACGTCCCGTTTACCCGGCGTCAACGCCGGGCCTAGCGCGGCGGGGTGGCACGGGTCTGTACCCAGACCCGTGGCGATTCCACATTGAGCACGGGCCCGAGTACAGACGTACGTGTTTAGCATTCCCCGGACGCTAAACCCACGCAACGCCGAAGGCGTTGAATAACACAGCCCAGGGTCGCGCAGCGCACCCTGGGTCACAAGACCGCCCGTCATCCCCAAACCCTGAAAGGGTTTCATACTCCGCCCCAGACAGGTTTTCTTCCCCTGCCTCCACGAATGACGACGCATGCAACCCTTTCGGAGTTGGTCTGTGCTGGCCGGCATGGGTCCCGGGGTGCGCTGCGCGAACCCGGGCTGTGTTCTGGAACCGCGTTGCGGTTCGGAATGCGAGCCGCACGCAACGCCGAGGACGCTCAACACGTACGTACAGACCCATGCCAGATGCCATGCATCACCGGATGCACCCGCCCCGCTTGTCATCTACGGCCTTGTCTCGCCGTAGCACGGAGAGTAGCCTGTCACGATGGAGTATAGGGATCTTATCGTGATCGAGCCCGGCAAGCGGTCTGGCAAACCGTGCATCCGCGGTCTGCGCAGTACCGTATACGATGTGCTTGAGTACCTCGCTTCCGGGATGACCGAAGCGGAGATCCTGGCAGACTTTCCGGACTTGACCACTGAGGATATCCGCGCCTGTCTGGCGTTCGCTGCCGATCGGGAGAGACGTTTGCGGAGCATCTGAAGGCGCTATCACCACCCAGCGGCCGCCAGAGGCGGCGGCCGCTACGGAGCAGCGCTGTCATCCTACGCCGTCGGCTGGGCCAGCTCGCGGCGGGTGAAGATCGCGCTGCCCAGCACCCCAAGCACCAGCCCCTGCACCAGCACCAGGGTGACGAAGGATTGGATCACCCACATGAGCGTCACGACCCGGCCCGCCACCACCGTGCCGACCGGATCGACCTTCGAGAAGTCCGGCACCAGCCAGATGAGCGCCTGGGCCAACGGCCGGACTACCGGCCCCATGATCCACAGCGGGTCGTCCGCGATGCCGCGCGCCCCGACCCAGCCCATTGCCTCCGTCAGGAAGCCCGAGCTGATCGCCACCGCCAGAATCATGAACGCCACCATGCACGCCACCGGGAACGACAGGAAGGTCGACAGCAGCAACCCCAGCACGCCCAGAAACGCCAGCCGGCACCAGATGATGGTCAGCGCCCGGACGAGGTTCCAGTGGAATGAACCGATGTCGTACAGCAGCTCCAGGCTCTCGGCATCCTCGAAGCTGAACGTCCTCTGCCGGTCCAGGTTCTGAATCCGCAGGTACAGGTCGCCATCACGATTCACCGCCCACGCGGGCACCGGCTCCTCGTGGAAGCGCTTGACCACGTACTCCCCTTCCCGCACCTGCGTGAGCGTGTTGACGTCGCTGCGATCTCCGCACTGCCAGCGGGCCCAGAAGATCAGGTCATCCACCCCGGTTGGCGTCATCGGCCGCATCCGCAGGAAGATGAACTCCGTCTTGGCGGGATCGACCAGCAGGTTGCGGAAAACGTAGTCCTTGTGCTCGCCCGGCCGAAGT
>CAZEEJ010000038.1:0-19120 GCA_964511155.1 uncultured Planctomycetales bacterium
GATGGTGACGGTTGTGACGGTGTTCTTCTCCCCTTTTCTGCTGACGGTGGCGCGGACCCGGGCCACGAGTTCACGGAGGAGGAACTGCTGGCGATGGGCGCATTCGATGATGACCCCGAGACTGGCGACATTCAAGACGGCGACCCGCGGAACACATGAGCGACGGTCTATCCCACGACGAAGTCATCGTGCTTGAGGCAGCCCAAGCGGGGGGTTGGCTACTCGCGAGCGGGCAGCGGATCGCGGTCCTGGTCGCGTTCAAACGCTGGTGTGCCCGAACTGGCCGATCGTGCATCCTGGCCCGCCGCGGTGCGCGGGCGGGGCTGGTGGAAGTCGAGGGCAGAGTCCGATGGCGTGGTCCGGTGGATGCGCTGGAGCAGGCGGCCGCACGAATCGCCCAGGAAGCCGCTCGGTATCTCGGTGGCAGCATGATAGGCGGCCGGATGGGTTGATGATGGGCCGGCAATTGAAAAAAAGATTTGACGAAGCCCGAAACATGGTGTATGTTACCTTACATGAACCCGATTACCGATCCATTACGGCGAGCGATTGAGAAGTCCGGGGAGTCGATGCTGGGCCTGGAGAAGCGGACCGGCGTGACCCGGCAGGTCATCATGGCGTTCATGGCCGGCGGCGGTCTCCGGTTGAGCAACGCCGACAAGTTGGCCGCCTATTTCGGGCTGAAGTTGGTCTCGGGCAAGCGACCGAAAGCGAGGTAAGGCGATGGGCACCGTTTACAAACCGACATATCCGAAGCCGATGCCGGCCGGGGCGGAACTGTTCACCAAGCGGCCGGGCGACCCGGAAGCCGAGCCTGAGAAGTGGGCACGGTGGACGGATGGCAAGGGCCGCAAGCGCAGGGCGAAGGTGTCGGCCGATGGCCACAAGGTGCTGATTGAAAGCCGGACCTGGCACGCGAAGTATCGCGACGGGGCCGGGCACGTGCACACGGTGCCGACGCGCTGCCGACAGCAGGACATGGCCCGGCAGGTGCTCGCGGACCTCGAGCGCCGCGCGGAGCGTGTGCGGGCGGGCACGGTGACCGCTGCTGAGGTTCGCACCGCAGATCATGCGGCCGCGCCGATCGGAGAGCACCTCGACGCCTACGAAGCGCATCTGCGGGGCGTGTGCACCTCGTCTGGCCACCTCAGGACCGCCCTGCCGCGTGTTCGGCGGCTGGTGGCCGCGTGCGGCTTCAAGGCGCTGGCAGATGTGGAACAGGGCGCGGTTGATCGTTGGCTGGGCACGCGTGAGGCATCCAACCTGGCACCTCAAACGCGGCTGGCGTACGTCGTGGGGCTGCGAGCGTTCATGGCGTGGGCGTTGCAGACCGGTCGGGTGGCGGTCAACCCGTTGGCCGGGATGAAACGGCCGGGGGTCCACGAACAAAAGCGGCCGCGGCGAGCGTTGACCGCCGGCGAACTGGCCCGGCTGATTGAGGCCGCCCGTATCCGTCCGCTTGCGGAGTATGGCCGCCTTACGGTCAAGCTGCCCACGAGAGAGGGCAAGCGCTCGAGTTGGACTTACGCTCGCCTGACCCCGGAGAATCTGCAAACCTGCGAGAGGCGGGCGCGCGAACGTCTCGCCGACAAGCCGGGGCTGTTGAGCAAGCTGGAAGCCGAAGGGGCCGCCCGGGCGTTGATCTACAAGGCGCTGGCGTTGACCGCTTTGCGGCTGAGCGAGCTGCGGAGCTTGACCGTTGCGGCGGTGTCAGACCTCGACGGAAGCGAGCCCTACGCCATCCTGCGGGCGGCTGACGAAAAGGCCCGACGGGGGGCGGAAATCCCGTTGCGGGCCGATCTAGCGAAAGACCTTTCCCGACACCTTGCCGAACGCCTGCGCGTTCAACGGCGGGCCTGTATGGCCGCTTCCCGGCCCGTTCCCGTGGCGTTGGCCGCCTCTGAACCGCTGATCGGGCTGAACATGGAAAGCCTGGTCAAGCGGCTGAACCTGGACCTTACGGCCGCGGGCATCGACAAGACCGACTCCCGCAAGCGCACCGCTGACGTGCACTGTCTGCGGACCACATTCAACTCGTTGCTGGCCGCCGCCGGCGTGCCGTTGACCACCCGGCGTATCCTCATGCGGCACGCAGCCGCCGGCATCACCGACGAGCACTACACCGACCGGGCGCTGATTGACCTGCGCGGAGCCCTGGATCTGCTCCCCGCCTTGCCGCTGGATGGCTGCCCGGAAGCGGAGCGGAGCCGGGCGAACGGCACCGACGACACCGTAGAAGTATCAAGAGCGCAGCATGCACCAAGGCATGCACCAGCGACCGGCAAAACATGTCAAAACGGTGCACTGCCCTACAAAACGGCCGAAAACCGCCGCGAAAGCGAGACGATCGTAAGTGGCTGTCGAGACAAGGACTTGCAACGAGAGGCAAAGACTACCAAATCGCACCGCGGTGGACTCGAACCACCAACCTTCGGTTCCGTAGACCGATGCTCTATCCAATTGAGCTAGCGGTGCACGACCCTGGGGGTCAGCGATGAGGGTATCTTAAACCTGCCCGCGGGTCAAGAACCGCTGGTCACTGAAAGGCCGACTGGCCGACTGACCGGCTTGCCGCTTCGCGGCGGCGCGCGGCGGTCGGCGGCGGGGCGTAAGCCAGGCTACTTCAAGGTCACCTCGACGGGGCTTTGGGCTCCGCGCCGCAGGGTGAACGTGCCAGTGAGCGGACCATCGGGGCCGGCGAGGGTCACACGATAATCGCCGAGGAACCCGCGGATACGCAGGTGGTCGGCGCCGCCGGGGGGCGCCGCGTTGTCGTCCGAACCTTGGCTGGCGGGTTCGTCGGCACCAGGGTCACCCGGCCGATCCTGGCCGAGCGTCAGCTCGAACCGGGTCCACCACTGGTGCTTGACCAGGTCGTGCAGCGCCCGGTAGGCGGGCTTGGGGGTCATGTCCACGGACAGAAGCCCTGCCGGGGCCTGCTTCCACGCATTCTGATCCGAGAAATCCCACCAGGTGATGGCCTCGACGGCAGGGTGGCTGAACAGCAGCGTGTAGAACCGGACCGCGTCCTGGGCCTGGCGCTTTTCGCCCTCCGGCGTGCTGACCCACTCGAAGCCCGGACGCTGCTTGCGCAGGTCCCAGCCCTGCTCGCCGGAGACGAACGTGGTCTCGGTCCAGTGCAACGGCTTGCCGAACTTGGCGTACCGCTCGCACACCGCCCACACCCGGGTCAGCGCGATTGCCCCGGCATGCTGGTGCGACTGCAGCCCGATCACGTCATACAGCGGCTTGCCCGCGTCATCGACCAGCGGCTCGACCACCTGCGTCGCGTAGTCCTCGTCCAGCCGATAGTCGTTGATGATGAGTGTCGCCTGCGGATGGACCGCCCGGGCCATGCGGAAGGACGCCCGCAAGAAAGGCGGCACCCCCATCCGCTCGATCGCCGCCGTCAGCTTCGGGGCCTGCTTGCGAACCTCCTCGCGATCGTAGTGCGTGGCCTCGTTGACCACGTCCCAGATCGTGATGCCGCCCTTGAACCGGTGGGCGCATTCGCCGATGCGCTTCAGTTGCAGGTCGATCACCGCCGCGGGGTCGTCCGGCAGCCACTTGGGATCGACATAATTCCACGCCAGCGGATGGCCCTTGGGCGTGATGTTGTGTGCCTTGCACCAGGCTAAGATGCGCTCCGTGTCCTCGTACCGCGGCTCGCCCCGCGTCGGCTCGTACGACCACCAGTAGAACGGCAGCGTGGCGAAGTTGAACAGCTCGGCGAAGTGCTTTTCGTACGCGACGTTATCCTCGGGCGACCGGCACCGGCCGAGGCTGTAGATGTTGCACCCGAAGAGGAACGCGTGCCGTTGCTGCTCGATGCGGACTTGCGTGCCCGCCTCGAGAGTCCGCCCGGGCGGGAGCACCAGCTTGAGCACCACTTCGCCCATCCGGTGCTCGCGGATGCGGGCCTCCGCCCCAGCCAGGAGCGCCGCCTCATCCGGAACACCCTCCGCCGCCGCCGCCACGACCGAGGTCGCGACCAACAGCAAGGCCGCCATCTGCCGTGCGAGTCGCACGCCCAACCCAAAGCCCCGGAGTGCCTTGCCCGCGCGACCGAGCATACGGACGGTCAACGCGCGGGCAGTCACCACGCGGGCTAAAGCCCGCGGCTCGTCGAGGCTGGAAGGCTGCCGCTCGTGCGGTGTGCCGGCGTCAGGATGATCGAGTCGGTCTGTGTGAGGATGCAAGGCGAGCGTTCCTTATCCAGGGGGGCATTGCCGAAGGAGGGAATCGAACCCTCACCCCCTTGCGGGGACGGGATTTTGAATCCCGCGCGTCTGCCAATTCCGCCACTTCGGCTTTTCATTGCCACTATCCGCAGGGTGTCGCATTATACCGCGTTTTTGTTGGGCTTTTTTGAAGCTTTCCCCCTGTCCGCCGTCGGTTGGGGGTACAAAACTGGTCGCGTTATTCCGCACCGTTTGGGGCTGTTCCGCACCCGTTAAGTACACAGATAAGCCACACCCCTGTTGCTTCCCGTCGGTTCCGTTGGCCAGCCCCTGGGCCTGTTCCTGGGCCGCCGCCGTGCCCACCACGGGCAGGGCTTCAACCGCGCCCGCCACGTCGGCCAGCCGGGTATGGCCATACCTGCCGATCGTCAACGTCGGGCAGCTATGCCGGGCCAGTTCCTGGGCCACCTTCACCGAAGCGCCCGACGCCACCAGCTCGGATATGTACCCGTGCCGCTGGGCATGAAAGTCAAACACGCCGTCAGCCGTGGTGTAAGGCACCCCAGCCGCCGCCAAGTCTACCCGCAACATTTCGGCTGAACGTCGCCCGGGCAGCCGCAAGACCGGCTCACCGGGGGTCTTGCTGGCCAGCCACCCACGCAACATGGCCACAAGTGCCGACGATAGGGGCTGGCAGTCTTGCCGCCGCCGCTTGCTGTAGGCCGCCCGCACCGTCACCGTTGCCGGGGTACTCTTCAGGTCGAAACTCTCGGGCGTCAAGCTCTTCAACTCACTCACCCGCAACCCCGTCCCGCTGGCCAGCCTGTAGGCCGCCGCCCTGTCGGCGCCCGTCAGCCCGTGGTGAACAGGGCCACGTTCTGCGGCATGAATCAGGGCCACAAGCTCGGCTTCCGTCGGGGCTCTGCGCACCACCACAGGGGCTGTATCCGCCCCGCGTATTCGCAGCCCCGCCAAGCAATCGTCAACGGTTCGGCCGTCCCGCCAAGCCCAACGGCTGAACATTTTGATTGCCCGCGCGTAGTGGGCCACACTTGCAACGCTCAAGGTGTTCCGAAGCTTGCCGATTGCCGCTTGTATCCGGGCTGGGGACAAGTCGCCCAGCGTGGGCACCCCCGCCAACGTCAACACCCGCTCTGCCCGTTGTACGCTCTTCTCAACGTGGTAGGCCGTATTGCCCCTGCCCGCCAAGTCCGCCCGCCACTCTGCCAGGTGTTCGGCCACGGGCCGGGCCGCTTCAATCGCTCGCCGCTCGTGTCTGGCGTCGATAAGCCCCAACGTACGTTGGGCCGCTTCGTCAACCCAACGGGCCAGCAGCCGGGCCGCCGTTTGCCGGCACGTCGTGCCCGTGCTTCGTCGCTGCCGTTTGCCGTCGGGGCCTTGCCAGGCTGCAATCCACGGGCCGCCGCTCACCCGCTGGTGAAGTCCGCCTTGTCCGCGTGGGCGTCGCCGTTGCTTTTGCTTCTCTTCGCTCATGCTGTCGCCCCCTTTCCACGTTGGGGCCGGATTTCGAGTTTCAGGGCCTGCAACAGCTTTTCGAGAGTTTCGCCGCGTGCGTCCCGTCGGCCGCTCAAGTAGTTCACCACCTGGGGACGTTGCACACCAGAGCGCCGGGCCAGCTCGGCTTTCGCCCAGCCCCGCTTGGCAAGCTCGGTTGTGATCGTCTCTCGAATCATGCGGGAAGTGTAACACATGAATAACACCCTGTCAAACGTCCGGTAAGCCCTCTTATGTTGCGTTGCCCGCGCGTCCCGCTCACACCGGGGGTGGTTCCACGGGCTCGGGCTCTGCCCTTTGCTTGGGGACAATTGTCCCTAAGCAACTTCCCGCTTTGCTGGGGACAATTGTCCCCAACAGAATAGGGGTGGGACAATTGTCCCTACCCTTTGGCCAGCTTGGTCTTGGGGATGGGGACAATTGTCCCTACCCCCGCCCCGCTCAAGTCGGCTCCGCAAGGCGCAGCGCTTCGGGTATCTCTTCGTCGGGCACCCACCCCTCGTGGGGCTCGGCTTCGTCGGTTTCGTTCTCACCCCCCGTTGGGCAGGGGGGGGAGGGGGGATAATGCGCCCCCCCACACCCCCCCGGTGCGGAAGCACCGGGGGTGGGGGTCGCTATACCCCGTCCCCCCCCCTCTGCCAGGACAAAGGTATGCGCCGCACATGGGCCGCTTACCACCCGACGGACGTACCCTTCGGCTTCCGCCCGCTTCAGCAGCAGCCCCGCCGCCGCTTGGGAAAGCCCCTTGTCAACCGCTCGCCCCACGGCCGTTGCCGATACCACCCCGTCACCGTTGCCGACACATTCCGCCGCAAACGTGGCCACGTCCATTGTCGGCTTCGGGGACTTCTCAGCTTTGGGGGCTCGTTGCCGCCGGGTCCGCTCGGGCTTCAGGTCCAACGGGCTCAGGTCCGGGGCCGGGGTGAACGTCGGCCACGTCCAACGCAACGCCAGCGCTTCCGGGGGGGGCCAGCTTCGGGCGACGGCTTCCAAAACGTACGCGCCCGGTTCCTCGTGGGCTCGCAAGATGCAATGGCTGTCCGCCGCTCGGGCCATGGCGCCCGCACCGCTGCCCACGTCCACCACGGCTTTTGCCGCTTGGCTGCCTTTGGTTGAATGGTGGATACAGACAAACGCACACCCCAGCCGGGCCGCGTGGGCGTCCATCGCGTTGAACAGTCCCGCCAGGGCTCCGTTGTCATTCTCGGATATGCCCGCCGGCAGGAACCGATAGAAAGCGTCCAGGACCACCACGCGGAACAGCCGGGGCTCTATCGCCCCGAAGTAGTGCCGCATGGCGTGCAAGTTCACCAGCCGCCCGCGCAGGCTTTCAACGTACACCAGCTCTGCCGTATCGGGGGGCAGGCATAGGGCTTCAATCACCTGGGGCACCCGCCGGGCGATGGTTTCCTCGTGCAGTTCGTTGTCGATAATCAGCACCGGGCCGGGCTCAGTCTCGAAAGCCCCCAACCAGGGCCGCCCGCTGGCCACACTCGCCGCAAGGGACAGGGCCAGCCAGCTTTTGCCGGTTTTGCTGGGGGCGATGATATTCAACGTCTCGCCCTCGCGTAACAGCCCGTGCACCACCGGGGGGCGCAGCCGGGGCTTTGCTCGGGCCAGGGCCGCCGCCGTCACATATCGGGGCAGGGGGCCGGGGGCTTCGGGCTCGCCGCCCTGGGCGTCGGCCGCGTCGGCCGGGGCCGCTTCAACGGGGGCCGCCGCTGCCAGGGCTTCAAGCTCAGCCCGTATCCGCTCGGGGGCCACGCCGCGGCGGAAGTCGGCAATGTCGCCGCCGTCGGGCAAGTCGGGCAGTTCCACCACCCGCACACGGGCCGGGGGGCTCAGCTCTGCCAGGATACCCGCCACGTCGGCCGCATACTTCCGGCCGGGGGCGTCCGCGTCGGGCAGTATCACCACGTCCCGCCCTGCCAGGGGCCGCCAGTCGGCTTTCCCCGCCGCCTGGGCGCCGCTTGGGCTCGTGGTGCTCAGCAGCCCCAGGGCCGCCGCCGCGTCGGCCGCCTTTTCACCCTCACAGACATAAACCACGCCGTCCAGCTCGTGGATAACGGGCAGGTTGTACAGGGGCCGGGGCTCAGCCATTGCCCCGCACTTCCAGCCGCTGGGCGTCGGGGTTACGGGCCGGATATCCTTCTCACCGCCGGGCAGGTTCCACCGGGCGACAATCCCCAGGGTGTCGCCCGCGCCGTTTTCGTAAGTCCACACCGCCGACGGCTTGCCCATGTTGTAGGACAACAGGGCCGCTTCGGCCGTGGGGTAAACGCGGGCTGGACGCGTGGGCCGTACCGCTTGGCGCGGGGCCTTGCTGCCGTTGTCGGGCATGAAGTCCGCCAGCCGCAACCCCAATGCCGCCGCCACCGCTTCCGGGGTACAACCCGCGTGGCAATGCGTCACCGCCCCGCCGTGGTCACCCACCGCAACGGACAAGCTCGCCCGCTTGTCAGGGTGGGCAGGACACAACGCCGCCCAGCCGCTGCCGTTCTTCCGGGGCTTGCACCCGGCAGCTTCCAACGCCGCGAGTACCCTTTGAATGGGGCTCACTTCCGCACCCCCTGGGCCTGGGCGTCGGCCTGTTCCTGCAACCACCGCTCGAGCGCGGCCGTCGAATACAAAACCGCTTTGCCCAGCCGGATACAGGGTATCTGCCGGCTTGCTGTCAGTTCCCATAGCTTCCGGGGGCTCAGCCCCAGGGCCAACGCCGCGTCTTTGGGCCTCAAGGCCAACCGGGGCACCGACGGGGTGGGCTCGGGGTTACTCATGTTCCACCCCCGCCGCCCGCTGGGCGAGTGCCGCCTTGACAGCTTCCACGCTGAACAGCAGCCGTTGCCGTTGCCGTCCACGGGGGACGCGCAGACAGGGCAGCCGCCCCGCTTCCACTTCGGCCGCAAGCCACTGCTGTGTTACCCCCAGCGGCCGAAGCGCCCGGGCCAGCTTCCGCAAAGTTACAGGTTCGTTTTCCATGCCGTAACTATGGCATGGTATGTGGGCATTGAAGCGGGGTGCGAAGCGGGATAAGGCGGGATTTTGGTGGGGACGCTACAGTTTTTTTGCTGGCGGGGACACCAGCCCATAAACGCCCTTGCTCGTTTGCCGTATCATGGTGCCCCACGCGGGGTGTTTCTGATAGGTGCCGTCCGCTTTGCGGTGTCGAAACAGCTTCCGCAGCGTAAATGAGTCGGCCGCGTTCAACTTCTCGCGGATAGTTCCTTGCCCCAGGCTGCCCCCCCCGCGCTTGTATTCTTCCCACAGCACCCGCACTGTCTCGGCTTGGTTGCCTTTGGTGAACGTGTAGGACGTACCGAACCAGTCAACGCTTGTGAAGTCGGCAGAGTGCGTTGGGCTGTCGGCCGGGGGTGGGGCCGGGCTCGCCGGGGGTCCGCTCGCCGACGCATTGGCCCGCAAGCGCTTGAGGTACCCCTGCACGATGTTCGACGCGTCGCATAAGTCTATGTCCCCCCTCAAGACGCTGTTCGGATCTACCCCTGCCTGAACCAAGAGCCGTTGCCAGTCGCCAAGAGACACGGGGTACGGCTCCCCGTATAGGGCTTCCCACTCGAGACGGCCTCGCGCTGCCGCGGCGTCCCATGCCGCCTCAAACGCCCGAAAGCCGGGGTCATCGACCAGCGCTTCCAGTTCGGGTGATTCGGCCCGCGCTTGCAGTTCGGCCTCCATCGCCCGCAGCATCGCCCGCCGCGTGGCGTCATCGGCCAACGCATACCGTTCAGCCTCCGCCCGTATCGCGGGGTTACTGGCCAACATTTCTTGCATTTCGGCCGCCCATACCCGCCACGCGGGGTCATCGGTCAACGCCCGTGACTCGGGGTCATCGGCCAACGCTTTCAGTGTGCCGCGGGCGAGTTGACACCGGGCCAGCGCCGCCCGTCCTGTCGCCGTCAACGTCGCTTCCCAGGTGTTACCACTATCCACCCCCCCAAAAACGGCCGTCTCAATCAGCCCTTCATGCTTGCATAGTTCCCAAGCCGCCGCTTCGTCGGCCGTCAACTCGTTTGCCGGTAAGCCGCGTATGCCGCGCTGGGTCGTCGCCACGCGCTTGAGAAAACCAAAGACCGCTGGGGGGTAGTCATTACTTGGCATGTTGCATCCATGCGATAGGCTGGCCAACCGCGTTACTTCGGGCCTACTTCCACGAGTTCCGCGCAATATCCCGCAACGCATCGAGTGCCACGCTGACCGCATGACAAGCCAGGCCAACAATACACAAGCGCGCGGCTTCAAGCGCCGGCTCAGGCGTGGGCCTACCTTCGGCAGCAAAAACCGCATATAGCACGTTCAGTGCGGCAGCGATGTAGCACATGATGCCCACGACGATCAAAAGGGAAGCCATAAACGACAGACCGGAGTATGGGTGTGGGTCACTCGGCGGTTTAGGCGGTGGCGGTGGCGGTGGCTTGCGGCGCTCACCTGGCACGCGAATGTAGTCCTTGCACTTTGGACACTGGATGGTTTCGCCGGCCTTGTCTTCGTTGCAGCTATACTTCGTGTGACAGACGGTGCACTCGACTTGAATTGACACGTTGACACCCTTTCTTGCGGGTCGGCCTCAAGGACAGGTGCCAGGGTGTGCGAACACCTGCCCTTGAAGCCGCTTGGCGGAGATCAGCCGCCATCCCGCGCCCATTGTATCACGCACGAGCCGCGTGCATAGGCTTAGAGCCCGTTCAGACTAAACTTTGCCCTGGTCTTTGATGGTTCCCTCTGCCCACAACTGGGCACGATTGGCCGGTAGTACCTTTCCCGCGCGGGCGCGCGCGAGCAATTCAGGGCAGGCAGCCCGGCTACGGCATGTTGGCCAACCGCAGGGCGCGGGCCGCGTCAGCTTGTTCAACTTCCAACCGTGTTGCGTCAAGCTCCACGCGGTCGGGGTCCGGCGGCTCCTGCCGGGTGGGGGAACCGATAGCGTATGCCAGCAACAGCCGCGCCGCGGCCACGTCGCCGTTGCGGGCCGCGTCCAACAGCCCCCGGGCCAGCTCGCCCACGGCTTCAGGTGTGACCACTTCCAACAGCTTGACGCGAAGCCGGGCCACGGCCCGGGCGTGCGGATTGCCAGGGCCGCCCCGGTTGCCCACCCGAAAGCGGCCGGCCCCGTCGCGGTCCCCGTTATCCCCGTTTGGTAACGGCATTGTCGCCCCCTTTCGGATTCCCCGCACGCGGGCGCGCAGGCCAGCCCCCGACAGACGGCATCGGTCAGCGTGCGGTCCAAATAGGCTCGCCCTTTTCGTCCAACAGGCCCAGTCGCGGCCCGCTCTCGTCCACATAGAACGTGGTGCGCGGCTTTTCCTGTGCGTCGCGTAGGCTCAGCGCCGGCCCGTCCTTGTCTGCGTACAGCATGACACGGAGCTTGCCCTTCTCGTCCAGCAGGCTCAGCGCCGGCATGCCCCGGCCCGTGCTCAGCATGACGCGGGCCGTGCCGTTCTCGTCCTGCAGGCCCAGTATCGGCCCGCCCTTGACCGCACCCAGGATGCCGCGGGCCGTGCCGTTCTCGTCCTGCAGGACCAGCCGTGGCCCGTCCTTGTCCGCACCCAGCGAGACGCGCGGCTTGCCGTTCTCGTCCAGCAGGCTCAGCGATCCCCCGTCCTTGGTCGCGATCAGCATGACGCGAGGCTTGCCGCCTTCGTCAGCCAGAACCAGCGCCGGCCCGTCCTTGTCCATGTACAGCATGACGCGGGGCTTGCTATTTTCGTCTACAATAACCAACTTCTTGGTCCGAACTTCCTCGGTCACCCCAATCGCAGGCGCGCGACGGGCGGGCTGCGCCAGCGCCTTGTCCGACCCAAAGGTCCACGCGACAACCCCCAGGGCCAACACTACCCCGGCCAACAACCAGCGGACGTGCCGTTTCGCGTGGGCCAACTCCTGCTCCAACTTCTCCAAACGTGCTTCGGTGGTCATAGCGGGGCTCCTTGTTTTTGTGTCCATGCCGCGTGTCGGCGGGGCCAGTATGTGATAAGCGTATTCTACCCGGCGGCCACCGGCTCGGTACCTTCCAGGCGCAGAAGCGTCGCCGGTCATCCCCGGCCCCCATCGGCCAACAGCCGCCGCACCGCTTCGGCTCGCTCAGCGTCGCTCAGCCCCGGCAGCCGGGCCAGCGCAGCCACACGGCAGCCCAGCACACCCGCCGGGGCGCTCGCGTTGCAGTTCGGGGCCGTTGCCAAAACCCCCTGTTCCTGGGGGGGGCGTTGCCAAAACCACGCGCCACGGGGGCGCCGCCGGGGGTTTCGGTTGTGTCAGCACCACAAGCGCAACTCACCGCCCACCCCCTTTGCCGGGGGGCTGGGCCGTGGCCACGAGTGCCAGGATTGCCGCTTTCAGGTGTTCGGGCAGGGTGCCCCAGGCTTCCACCACGGGGGCCAGTTCGGGGGGATAAGCGCCCAGATAAGTCCCCGCCGGGGCTTCGTTTTCACAAGTGCTTTGATTGCAATGGTTTACGGGATCGGTGTCGGGATTTTGAATCCCGCGCGTCTGCCAATTCCGCCACTTCGGCCTGTCAACCTGGCGGCGGGGCATGCTGCGGAACCGCCCTGCCGACGAAGCCCTATTCTACCGGCATCGGCCGGCCAAGCAAGCCGGACAATCGCCAGGGTCCGCCATCGGGGGCGCGACCGGTCAAGCGGGCGGGTGGGTGGCCCCGGTCAGTTCGCCCCGGTCGCGGTCAACAGCCGGCTCAAGGCGTCTCGTATCCAGGTCTCATCCCGCGGGAAGTCGCCGTAGCCTTTGAGCGGGGCCAGCAGCGGATCGTCCGGGGCGAGGCCCACCGTCTGCAGCAAGGCGTAATCCTGCAACGACTCGGCGAAGACCTCCCAGCGGATCGAGTCGAGCGGTCCTTCGGGGCCTGGGTAGACGACAAAATGGTCGCCGTATGGGCTGCCTGCACCGGCAGCGGAAGGATTGGCCCCGTCCAGGAAAGGATCGACCAGCACCTGGGTTTTCTCGTTGAAGCTCAGGTCCATGATGTACCAGTAATTGTATCCCCAATGCAGGAATCCGAGGGCCCGGTGGCGGTAGAAGAGCCAGCCGGACATGCGGATGGTCGCCAGCGGCGTGTCGAAGAACCGGTTGAGATATGGGCCGCGCGGTCCCATGCAGTAGTAGACCCAGTGAGGGATCCCCGCCTGCACAAAGGTGTCGGCCACCTGCACGTTCGGGCAGGCCAGATCGGTCAGCCCCTCCTCCGTCGCGTAACGCAGGTCGCTCAAGGCGTCCATCACCTTCATCCACGGGGCCAGCTCGGCGAGCAGTCGGCGGGCGGCACGGTAATTCGCGAAGTCCTCAGGATTGCCGCCCGGCTCGTCCGAGAGATGAAAGATCGACTGGTCGAGAATCTTCTCGTCCGTCAAGAAGCGGTGGAACTCGGGCAGAAACTGCTCAAGAAAACCCCGGTAGACTTGGCCGGTGGCGGGCGTATCGGGCGGCCAGAGCAACTCGGCTCGGTCGCCCTTCCAGGTATAAACGCGTGTCGGCGTGTCCACCGAGGCGGCGGTGGGGATGACCTTGTAGGACCAGAAATGCGGCCACTCGAAGTACTCGAAGCCGACTTCGCGGGCCAGTTTGACGAAACGATGAACTTTGCTCCAATCGAAGACGTAACGCCCCGGCTCCGTTTCGATCACCCCCAGCAGTTGTGACGGCCGCTCCACAATCTCGCGGCGCACGTAGAAAATCGGCACTTTGATCACGTTGCTGCCGTGGTCCAGCATGTTTTCCAGGTAGGGCCGGACGATCCGGAACCAGTCCTCGTCGAACGGTTTGAGCTTGTACCAGTCGTAGATGGCGTCGGCATTCCACCAGTGCGTGACCGGAAAGTCGCGCCGCGGCTCGATGACCAGCGGACGGACATCCACCTTGACCATCAGCCGCACGTCCTCCCGCAGGGCTGCACTGCTGAAGCGCACCTCCAGCTCGCGTGGGCCAGGCGGCACGTCGGCCGGCACCTCGACCGTGACCCAGAACGACTGGTTCGCGTACGGGCTGACCATCGCTCGCGGCTCGGGGAACAACGGGTCCGGCACCAGGCCGGGCACATGGCCCACGCCGTCCAGATGCCTCGGGGCCACGTCGCCGGTCAGGCTGTTTTGCAGGGCCCAGCCGACCCGGCGCACCTGGATCTGCAGATCATCCGCCCCGGTCACCGCGCATTGCACCTCCATCGGCCAGCTTCGCTCGTTGCGCAAGCAGGCCTGAAAGGACAGCCGCGCCCGACGGGCCGTGACCAACTCGAGCGAACGCCTGCCCACCGGCGGCGAGTTGGGATACACGCGGCGCAGCGACGTCTCCAGCCAGAACACGACGCCCGGACTCTCGTCCAGGTATCGCGGATGGTTCCAGCCGAACCCGGAGGCGAAATCGGTCTCGACACGCAACGCCGTGGACTGGTCGATAGCTCCGGCCTCCTCGCCCGCACCCGTCGCCGCAATCGCCGGGCCTGGCGGTGCCGGCAACAGCGACAGCAAACACAGTAGCAGGGCTTTCCTTGCGTTTTTGAGCTCAGTGCCCATCGTATCTCCATCGTTTGCCACAGCGAGCAACCGCCGCCGTGCGCCACTGCTCTTTGAGCAGTGCTTACGCGTGCGAACTCATGATACGCGCCTTCGTGGTTCCGCGACATAACGGGGCGTCCCGGATGCAGGGACCGTGACAGTTCCGGCGGCGAAGGCTGGCCCCGGTGGGTCAGCATCTCCGTACCGCGACCGTAAGGGAGCGGACCGCGCGTGGGAACGCCACACACACGAGGTCCGCTTCCCTGCGGGCGCTGTACTGGGGACGGCGCAGGCTTGTTTGCGTGCCTACCTGATTCCTTGGGGAACGGACCAGCGTTGGATTGTTCCCAGGCGATCGTTGGATTGTCCCCAGGCGGCCGATTAGGCTATCCGCCCGGAGGATCGAATTTGCGGCGGGGTCCGTGACAGAATCGGCGGGGTGCCGATTCGCTGAGGACCGAGTCAACTTGTTGATGGACGTGTCCAGACTTAGGTGACGAACAGCAACAAGTTGCCTTGGTCCTGGCGAACAGCAACCAGTTGCCTTGGTCCTGGCAACGGACCCCGCCGATTCTGTCACGGACCCCTTGCCGTGAGGCGTATTGCGACGAGGCGTAACCGGTGACCGACGGGAAGCGGATCCTGAGTCAGGGCGTGGCCATCTCGGTGCTGCTCGTGGCGTTGGGGCACTGGGTCGTGCCCCAGCGGACACACGACGGGCCCGACGAGATCATGACCATCCGGGGCGACACCCTGGACTACGTCTCGATGGTCGAAGGGGATTGGGCGGCCGCACGGTCGCCGTTCAGGTACCGGGTCCTGGCGCCGTTTCTTGCCGGCCTGCTACCGCTGTCGCCGACGGACGCCCTGCGGTGCGTGACCTACGCGAGTCTGTTCCTGACCTATGGATGCGCGTTGCTGATATGCCGCAGCTTGGGGCTGGGCACGATCTCCTCGATGCTTGGGCTGGTGCTGGCATGGGCGTCACCATGCCATCTCTACAGCTACCACAACCCGTTTCTCACCGATGCCCTGGCTCTGCTCATGCTTGGCGTGATGGTGTACGCCCTGTTTCGCGGCTCGTTCGCCCTTTTCCTGGCCGCGGCCGTGCTCGGAATCCTGACGCGGGAAACCACGATCTTTGCGGTGCCCGTCTGGGCGATTCGCAGGGAATGGCGGCGGAGCGTCCTGCTGATGGTGCTGGCTGCCGCGGCGCTGCTGATCCCGCGTTACCTCCTGGGGGCCGAGGCCGAGTCGCTGCTGGCATCGCTGACGGGCTCCCGCAAGGGCATCCTCGCGGACCCATGGCAGGGTGCCGTGGAGATCCTTGGTTCCTGGGGTCTGGTGTGGTTCTTATCCGCGGCCGGGCTCTGGTGCCTGCCGCGGGAGCGGCGTCTGCCCGTGCTTGCGGTCTATGCCGCCCTTCTCTGCGGAGCTGCGGTTGTCTCGCTCGCCGCAACGGATGTGGGCCGGATGTTTGCGGTCCTTTTTCCGGTGCACGTGATCGCGATAGCGAGCCTTTGCGCGGCGATCGGCCGGAGAAGGCGAAGAAACGCGGAGAAGAAAAGAGCCGAGGTTTCTGCGTGACCTGCGCACCTCTGCAGGGCTCTCCGGGGCTCACCCGGGGACTTGCGTCCCCGGCTCGCGTATCCCCCGATCCCCGACCCCCAGCACGCCGGTCGCCGCGGGGGGCGACCGCTACGGAGGAAATCACCAGGGGGGGCGACCGCTACGGTGTGGCACCGGCGTCTCGCCGGTGCGGACGTGAATCACCCGCCGGTCGCCGCGGGGGGCGACCGCTACGGGGGACGACCGCTACCTTCCGTACTGGGTGGCGTAGGACGTCTTCATCGTTTCGATGTTGGCCCGTAACATTTTGACCGCGTCTTTGAACCGGTCGGCGAAGGCGGCGTCGAGCCGGGCGGCGACGTCCTCGGCATGTTTCAGGTACGCGGCGGCCACGTATCGCGAATGGGGTGCGGCGACGATCTCGTTGAACCGCGCGACCAGCGGGTTCCAGTTCGGGCCCTTGTGGTACACCAACATGCCAGGGTACAGCTCGACGAGGTCCTTGAGGGCCTGCCGCTGCTCGGCCGTTTCGCTCAGGTGCAGGATGGCCTGTCCGATCGCCCGGGCGGGATCGTAACCCCAGGGGTTGTAGGCGTAGTCCGCCTGGGTGATGAGCGGGATGCGGTTGATCTCGTTCTGCGGGCAGAGCGGGTTGGCCATATAGCCGTCGATCACCTCGCACAGGTCGCGGTCGCGGCCGGTGACCGGCCCGAGGTGCATGGTCGGATGCTGATCGTTGACCGGGTAGTTGTCCCAGAGGATCAGGCGGTGTTTGAGCCGGCCTTTGAACGCCTCCGCCCCGGCTCGGGTGATCCGCCCGACGACGCTGTCGCCGGTCCAGAAGCAGTACACGTCCGGGTGCAGATGCTCGGCCAACTCGGTCAGGTACGCCGCCGCCCGGCCCTCCCCGTTGGTGTCCCAGGGGTACCGCTCGTTCTCGCCGACGCCCCAATAGTACGTCGGGCACAAAATGAGCTGGGCGTCGGGGTTTTTGTCGCGCAGCCGCCGCAGGATCTCATTGGTCACCCGGGCCTGCCCGGCCCCGTCCACGCCCTTGGAGATGTCGTCCAGGGCGATGCTGAACCAGTTGACGCCCAGGTCGGCCATCCAGGCGTAATGCTGCCAGAGGTCGTCGATGTCTTGGGCGCTGTCGTAATCCAGGATGCGCTTGGACGCCAGGTTCGGATTCATGCAGAAGCAGAACTCGATCCCCTCCCGCTGGCAGGCCCGCACAACCCCCTCGTACTTCTTTCGTTTCTCCGCGGGCAGCGGCTCCCACCAGCGGTTGGCGTCGCCGGAATGCCATACCTGGTTCTCCAGGTCGAACATGGACACGTAGCAGTTCATCAGAAAGTTCATCTGGTAACGGGCCAGGACAGGGATCTCCGCCAGGTACTGCTCGGGCAGCCAGGCCCATCCCTTGGTCCCGCGGATGGGAAATGCGGGCACGCGCTGCCCTTCCTTCGCCGGTTCGGGCAGCGGGCGCTTCTCGGCCGGCAATCGAACGACGAAATCCTCCTCGATCGGCCGCGGGGCATTCAGGTCGCAGTCGGCCGCCCCGATCGCCGCCCGGGCGACCATGAACCACGGCGGCATGCCCAAAGACCCTTCAGTCGCCCGGTTGGCGATGACCAGTTGGTTTCCGCCGGCTTTCAGGGTTTGCGCCGGGATCGGGAACTGCTTCAAGGTGAAGCCGGCCGATCCGAACGCATTCGGCCCCTCGAACAGGACCACGTCGTTCAAGCGGATGTCGATCGGGCAGGCCGTAGGGCCGTCGTCGTCGCGGGCGAGCAGGTGCAGGAACAGCGGTTCGGCGGGGACGGCCGACAGCACGAAATCGACCTGCATGCGGGCGTGCTTCCCGGTCGGTGCGGCATAAACATAGTTGACGCCCGATTCGCCGTGGTGCGTACTGCCAAACTGCGACGCGGCTCCGTCCGCCAGGTCCGTCCCCCGCCAGCGGGCAAGCGGCTGCTCGGCAGCCATGCCCACCGCCACGGACGCCAGCACCGCAGCCATCGCCAGCCGCACCATCCGCCGCTCACCACAAGTCATCATGATCGCTACTCCTGTGTACTCGGCATGCGCCGCCGGTCGCGCGGCCGATCCATCAGAATCGTGATCCGCGCCAGATCCTCAGGTTTCAACAGGTCGGCCAGCATCTGCTTGGCCTCCCGCATCAAGGTTCGCCGGGTGATGTGGCACACGACCACATGCGGGCAGTTCACCCGTTCCATCAGGGCCGGCAGGTCGCGCACGTGCATGTGCTGACCCTGGCGGGCCCGGTCCATGTGGTCATCCTCGAAAAACGTGCACTCGAAGAGCAGCACCTCGGCGTTCCGCACGTGGTCGTGGTCCAGGAAGCCGCCGAGCTGCGTATCGCCGCAGTAGGCGACCCGCGGCAGCTCCAGCCGGTACTCGATGGTCTCGCCGGCCTTCTTCAGGGCGACGATCTGCGGCCCGGAGTACTCCGCGTACTCCGGCTTGAGCTTCTTGCGGACCTCGACCAGCGAGAAGCCCAGCGTCGGCCCCGGGTGCCGCACCCGGAACGGCCGCCCCACCAGCCCCCGCCGGACCTCGAAATCCTCGTCCTCGTCGACCCCCACGATCTGCCCGGGGGACACATGCCCCTCGATCCGCCCCCAGACGGTCAGCAGATCCTGGATGGCCGGCACCAGCTTGTGATGGGCCAGCACGCACCCCGGCGGCAGGCCCTGGAAGTTCCGTTGCGAGAAGTAATACGCCAGCCCCGCCGAGTGATCCATGTGCCCGTGGCTTAAGCAGATATGATCGATGGAGATGACCTCGCGCGGCGCCCGGCCGACGTCGAAACCGACCCCCAGCTCCGGGACCACGATGACCGTCTCCTCGCCGGCCACGCTGAAGCCCTGCAGCCGAATCGAGCCCACCTCTTTGTCTATCAGTCTTGACGCCATCCGGGCACTATCCCCCGAATCGGTCCCGTTGCCAAGCCCAGGAGCCAGAACCGAGCGAGCTTGCTCGTGGAGGAACCGAGCGAGCTTCTCGTGGGGGAGATCCCAGGGACAGCAGGCCCAAGCCCAGGGATAACAGGCCCTCGAACAATTGATCGGATCAGCGAAGGAATGCTGGCGGGCCTGTTATCCCTGGGTTTGCGGATGCGCTGCTGCTTCTTCCGTCCCGCACCCCAATCTCCAATCCCAAATCTCCAATCCGCTATTCCCCGACCCCCGACCCCCGACCTCACCCGGGGACTTGCGTCCCCGGCTCGCTCATCACTCAGTACTCAGCACTCATCACTCCCCCCCCCCCCCCCCCCCCCTCTCTCGGGGGGCGCGTTTTGGGATTCCCCCCAGCTTTCCC
>CAZEEJ010000038.1:19130-30351 GCA_964511155.1 uncultured Planctomycetales bacterium
CCGCCCCCCCCCCCCGACTATATCTGGTGGCAGGGTTTCGGGTATACTCCACATCTGGACCGGCGGGTCACTCACCCGAATGCCGCCTGGGCAAGCAGGGCGCTGCTCTCCCTGGCGAGCGATGGCTGATGACCGACCCGCGCGGTCCACCCGTGTGCATCGCTTCGGAACGTCGCCCAGAGGCGCGATCAACCGCCGACCGGTCAGTCCGACACGCGGACGATCCGAGCCGTCGATATCGCGGCGGGCGTTATCAGGAGAGGCCATCGGCCGCCAACGAACCCATGCGCTGCCCCTACTGCCGCGAGATCAACCAGGACAAGGTCATCGACTCCCGCCTCAGCGAGAACGGCGAGGTCATCCGCCGCCGCCGCGCGTGCATCGCCTGCCAGAAGCGGTTCACCACCAAGGAGCGGGTCGAGCACGATGTGCGGCTCATGGTCGTCAAGCGCGACGGCAGCCGCATGCCCTACGACCGCGCCAAGGTACTGGTCAGCCTCCAGCGGGCCGCCTACAAGAGACCCCTGGCCGATGAAGACCTCAACCGCCTGGTCGACGCCATCGAGGACGTGCTGTTCAAGAAGTACGACCGCGAGGTGAGCAGCCAGGCCATCGGGGCCCTGGCCGGCGACCAGTTGCGCAAAGTCGATCAGATCGCCTACGTTCGCTTCGCCAGCGTCTACCGCCGCTTCAAGGACCTGGGCGAACTCATCGACGAGGCCCAGGAAGTCATCGAGCAGCGCAAGACCGAAACCCCCGGCCAGCGACAGCTCTTCGAGTAGCTGGGGAGTGGATGAGTACTGAGTGTTGAGTACTGAGTGTTGAGTACTGAGTGTTGAGCAGGGGGATGATACTCATGCTGACCGGTGGAGAGGTTCGACGGCGGATGCGCGAGGCGAGGTTTTCTCAATTCTCCATTCCCCATTCTCCATTCTCCATTCTTCATTTTCCATTCTCCATTCCTCATTCTCCATTCGTCAGCCTGGGCCTCTCCTGCCTGCTGGCCCTGTCCTTGGCCTGCACGCCGACCCGTGAGGCCGCCGGGCCCACGACCGCCCCGGCCCAACCGCACCGGTTTGATGCCCAGATCGACAAGTTCGAGGAGGAGGATCGCCAGAACCCACCGCCGCAGGGAGCCGTGCTGTTTATCGGCAGCTCCTCCATTCGCGGGTGGAAGGATCTCGCAAGCGATTTTCCTGACGTGACGGTGATCAACCGCGGCTTCGGCGGCTCGCGGATCGCCGACTCCACCCATTACCTCGACCGCATCGTCGTCCCCTACCGCCCGCGCATGATCGTGCTCTACGCCGGTGAGAACGACATCGCCGGCGGGCTGACCGCCGAGCAGGTCTTCGAGGACTACAAGGAGTTCGTCACCCGTGTTGGCCGGGCGCTGCCCCGGACCCGCATCGCCTTTGTCTCACTCAAGCCCAGCCCGTCCCGCGTGAAACACCTGGAGGCGTTCCGCCAGGCCAACGCGTTGATCCGCGGGTACGCCGCCACCCATCGGCGGCTCTCGTACATCGACGTCTTCACCCCCATGCTCGGCCCCGACGGCCAGCCTCGCCCTGAACTCTTCGTCGCCGACCGCCTGCACATGAACCGCCAGGGCTACGACCTCTGGAAGGCCATCATCGCCGACCACCTGAAATAGAACCCATCTGCGTCCATCTGCGTGATCTGTGGGCACAAAAACGATGGCGAGAACGGTCTGCCCGCCGGTCGCCACGGGGGCGACCGCTACAAACCAGTCGGTACAACCTGCCCGTCGGCGGTTACCTGGGCAGGCCCTGGCGGCGGCGGTCGAGGTATTTGACGAGTTCCTTGGTGTTCTCGCGGGCCATGTCGCGGACGCCGTGCTGGAGCGGCGATCCGCTGACTCCCTCCACGAAGATGACGCCGACGACCTCACCGTCGGTCACCTCGCGCAGGGTCACCATCCAGTCGAGGCGGCCTTCGCCGCCGATCAGGCCCCGCTCCTTGAAGAACCGGCAGAGCACATCGAACCGCAACGTCCGACCGCCGCCCGGAAACATCCGCGCGGTGTCCTCATCGCCCAACTGCTCGATGATCGCCCCGCGCACCCTGGCCAGCACGTCCGGGGTGCAGATCGGCGGCACATCGGTGGTCACCTCGCCCAGCCGGAGCGTCCGGTACGGGGCCAGGCCGGCCCGGGCCGTGCCGCTGATCAACGTCGCGTTCGCCTCGGCACCACGAACCACCTTGTACGCCGCCCCCGCCGCCGTCGCGGCCACCGACACCGGGCTGCACCCTGCCAAAACCAGCATCAGACAGCACCCGCCCAGCGTCATCACCGAAAAGCGTGTCATCGTGTCGTCTCCCGTGCCTCTCCTTCCGCATCCGAGCTCTCTGCCTCTGCGTTCACCGGGCGCTCGAACCGCTGCATGATGGCCTCCGCCAACGCATTCGCCGATACCACCTGCCCCGCCTTCAGAAACAACCCGGGCGGGTCCTTGCGATGCAGAAAATGGCTCACCAGCCAGACCTGCTCGGACAGCTCGGACAGCGGCCCGGCACTGCCCAGCTCAGAGCCCTGCGCCCCGGCGGCGTCGGCCCGCAGCCGCTCGATCCACGTCTCGGCCGCGGCCGGCACTTCCTTCAGACGCACCGGCTCGCCCGGCTGGATGCGCCCCCGCACGACGAAGAACGGCATCACCCGCACCCGCCCCGGCCCGCGCTGCACCACCAGGTAATCAAACGCCTCGATCGGCCCCGCCAGCCGAAACGCCCGGTGATCCAGGCCGCGTAAGCGCTCGAGCCGCTGCTTGAAGGCCGACGCCTGCTCGAACGCCTGCCGCCCCGCCGCCGCACGCATCCGGGCATCGAGATCGGCCCAGACCGGCTCACGCTCGCCCAGGGCGAACGCCACCGCCCGGGCGACCTCTTGGCGGTAGGCCGACATGGGCATCGACCCATCGCACGGTGCCGCACAACGGCCCATGTCGAAGTAGGCGCAACGCTGCCCCGCCGGGGCCTGCTGCAGGATATGCTCGTAGCGGCACAGGTCGAAGCCGTCCTCCAGCATCTGCACGAACCGCTGGGCGTCGCCCGTAGTCGGGAACGGCCCGAGGTCCACGCCCGGCCGACCGCGCAGCGTTTTGCCCACCGCGAACCGCGGGATAGCCGCCGCGGCATCCACGTGCACGAACCACGAGGGCGCGAAGGCCAACTGCTCCAGGTAGATCCGCGGCATGAGCTGCCGGGCGATTCGCCAGAACCGGTAGTACAGCTCGAACTGCGAGTGGGCCGGCTCCCACCAGACCTTGCGCACCACGGCCGCCAGGTTCGCCCGCCGGGAGACGGGTGCGCCCGCCTCTTCACCCTCGGCCGCGGCCGGCTCCTCCAGGCGGGTCCGCAGCGCTCGCCGCAGGTCGCCCGCCGCCGCCAGCAGCACCGTCCGGTCAGCCCCGTCGGTCAGCAGGTACACCCCGCCGCCCGTGGGCAACTGTGGGGATCGGGGGTCGGGGGTCGGGGAACACGCGAGCCGGGGACGCGAGTCCCCGGGTGGGATCGGGGAACACGCGAGCCGGGGACGCAAGTCCCCGGGTGGGGTCGGGGAACACGCGAGCCGGGGACGCAAGTCCCCGGGTGGGGTCGGGGCTCCGGGATCGGGAGCCGGGGACGCGAGTCCCCGGGTTTCCTGGGAGCGAGGATCGCGGATCGCCGACGGGCCCCAAGCGATCATCTCATCCGCGGGCGCTGTGGAGTCCTCAGTCGCCGCAAGCACCGGCGGATAAGGCATCACATGACTGAACACCTCGTCCGGTCGCACGACCGATAGTGTAGACCCACCCCGCACGGCGGCCAAGATCCGTGAGACACCTGCGGGGTGGCATGGGCGCGTGCTCAGCCGCGGGTGGCCCATCCATCGCAACGCGATGGGTGGGCTCACGATGATGGAGATGAAGGAAGAGTTCCTGGTCAAGCAGGCTTTGGCCCACGCGTTCGATCGTCGTTAGCCCACCCTTGGTGCACAAGGATGGGTCACCCGGCCGCCTAACCTGTCCCCGGACCCTTCGCTAACTTTCCCGGGTCCGGGGGCTTGCAAAGCCGAACCGGGCCAGTTAGGCTTTGCGCGAGGCGTCTGATGGAGCAGGAGTTGTGTTCCGGACCACTCCCGCGACCCTGTCGGCGGATGGGTCCAAGGGGGTCGCCGCCTCAGCCCGAAAACGTGGTTTTCCAGCCCGCAGGCTGGAACGCGCCGGTGCCAGCCCGGCAGGGTCCTCCCTCGCTGAGGCCTCCGAGGTTTGGGCTTGGTGGAACCCTGGATCTGCAAGCAGGAGCCTGTAGTTGACCACCACAACAAAGATCTTCGTGATTCTGGTGAGCCTGTTTTCGTTCGTGTTCGTGCCCTTGGCGATCTCCTTCGCCGCCCGGACGCACAACTGGCGGAAGCTGGCCGACGACTACCGCAGCGAGCTGGCCATCGCCTACGCCAACGAGCGGAGTGTGATGGCCATCGCCGCCTCGGAGATCGAGCGGCACAAAGCCCTGCGGGACCGCGAAGGGCAGCGCTGCCAGGCGCTGGATCAGCAGGTCAAGGACCTGCAGACCCAGACCGCCGAGTTGGTCCGTGAGCGGGACGAGCTGGCCCGCAGCCGCGACGACTGGACGATCTCGACGCGGCTCTTGACCGCGGAAATGGCCGTCCGGACACAGCACAACGAGGAACTCCGCGATGCGAAGGAGAAGGCCCTGGAGCGTGAGCGCGAGCTGCGGATCCGCAATATCCAGCTCAACGACCGCGTGAAGGAGCTGGACGCCAAACTGGTGGTGGTCACGCAGCAGCTCCGGCAGAAGCTGGATGAGATTGCGGCCCACCGCGATGAGAACGAGCGGCTGCGGAAGGCCTCCGGTCTGGGAACGGCAGGGAGCATTCTGGTGTCGTCCCCGACGCCCTCGGCGCGAGCGGAAGGGGCCGCGGCCCCCAGTCCGATCTATGGCACGGTGACCAAGGTGCTGGGTTCGCTGGCGACGATCGACGTGGGCAGTCTGGCCGGCGTGCAGAAGGGCACCCGCCTGGTGGTGCTGCGAAACGGGACGGAGTACATCTGCGACCTGCAGATCACCGACCAGGTCCAGCCGACGGAGGCCGTCGGCGAGGTCTTGCTGGAGCGCGACAAGCGCGTCCAGCCGGGCGACAAGGTCGAGGACGCGGAGAGCTTCAACCGGCGCTAGTTTTGCCGTTCCCGCTCTGCCAAGGAGAAGCCCGATGGCGGCTATCGGTCCAAAGAACAATCAGGTTGCCCCGGCGGACGATCTTTACACGACGCTGTTGATCATCGCGGCGGCCGTCCAGCTCATCGGGCTGGTATTTGTGGCGGTGCGGTCGGTGCAGATCTTCGAGTCGGTCTGGCCGGCTGGGGGCGGGTGAATCGGCCGGTCCGCCGCCAGGAAGCATCTGCCGCCATCGCCGATTGCCGGTGGTTCCACCTCTCGCAACACCCGGTATCCGATGGTAGAATCGGTAGCGATCGGCCGGGAGCGCGTCCCAAGACTCTGAGATCCTGCTGGCCGGACGTCGGTGCCACACGGGGAAAGATACGGGACGCACACCAAGTGCCCGGGGCGCGTCCGGGCGTGATCCGCAGGCTTTGGGTGGAAGGGTGACCTCGTGATCCTCAACTCGCTACTGGGCCTGTTCAGTCTGGACATGGGAATCGATCTGGGCACGTGCAACACACTGGTGTGCGTGCGCGGGCAGGGGATCGTGCTCAACGAGCCCTCGGTGGTGGCGGTCAAAAAGGGTACCAACCGCGTGCTCAAGAACGGCAACGCGGTGGGCCTGATGGCCAAGGAGATGATCGGGAAGACGCCGGGGACGATCACGGCCATCCGGCCGCTGATGGACGGGGTGATCGCGGACTTCGACATCACCGAAGCGATGCTCGCCTACTTCATCCGCAAGGTGCACGGCCGGCGGTCTTTCGTCATGCCGCGGGTGGTCATTGCGGTGCCCTCGGGGATCACCGCGGTGGAGAAGCGGGCGGTCTATAATTCGGCGGAGCGGGCAGGTGCCCGGCGGGTGTATCTGGTTCCGGAGCCGAAGGCGGCGGCGATCGGCGCCGGGCTGCCGGTGGCCGAGCCGCGGGCCTCGATGATGCTCGACATCGGCGGGGGCACGACCGAGGTGGCCATCCTGTCGCTGGCCGATATCTGCGTGTGCGAGTCGATCCGGGTCGCCGGCGACGACATGGACGAGGCGATCATCAACCACCTCAAGCGGACCTACAATCTGATGATCGGGCAGCCGATGGCCGAGCGGATCAAGCTCGAGATCGGGTCGGCGGCCCCGCTGCCCGAGGAACAGACCATGGAGGTGCGGGGACGGGACATGATCAGCGGCTTGCCGCGCAAGACGATTATCGGCAGTGAGGAGGTCCGCGAGGCGCTCAAGGAGCCCATCGGACTAATCGTCGAGGCGACGGTGCGGACGCTGGAGAAGGCCGAGCCGGAGCTGGCCGCCGACCTGAGCGAGGACGGAATCTGCCTGGCGGGAGGCGGGGCGCTGATCCGCGGGCTGGACACCGTGCTGGAACAGACGACCGGGCTGTCGGTCCGCATCGCCGACGACCCGCTGACCTGCGTCGCCCGCGGGACGAGCGTCTTCCTCGAGAACCTCAACGAATGGAAGGACACACTGGAATCGACCGAGGATGATCTGTGATGCGGCGCCATCGCCTGCGAGCCCCGTCGAAGCCGACCGTGTTCCTCCTGCTGATGGGGGCATCCCTGGTCATGTGGTGGCTGCCGTCCGAGCTGTTCGGGCCGGCCCGCAGCATGACTCAGCTCATCGCCCTGCCCCAGTGGGCGGCACACCAGGCGACCACGCGCGTGACTGAGCCGATCAAGGCCCTCGCCCGGCAGCAACTGACCGCCGAGGAACAGCGCGATCTGGCCGAGCATAAGCTCGGCCTGGAAAACGAGAACGCGGTCCTCCGGCAACGCATTGAGGAACTCAAAAGCACGATCGAGGAGCTGGCCCTGCTGCGGCAGGAGGGCAGCCCGCTGCAAGGGGTGATCATTCCCGCACCGGTGATCGGACTGGACGCCGCCCCGCGGCGGGATTCACTGGTCCTGGGCAAGGGGCAGATCCAGGGCGTACGCGAAGAGGACTGGGTGGCGTCGCGACTGTTCGTGCAGGCCGGCAGCGAAGACGGCGTCCAGGATGAGGCCGCGGTGCTGGCCCGCGAATGCCTGATCGGGCGGGTCGAGCAGGTCGCGGCCCTGACCTCGCGCGTCGTCCTGCTCAGCGATCCGTATGCCAACCGGGCCATGCGCGTGCACATCGCCCACTTCGATCCCGAGACCCGCCGCCCGCTGCACGTCACCCTCGACGGACGAATGGCCGCGTTCGTGCTCCGCGGTATGGGCAACGGGCTGATGACCGTCTCCGATATCCACCGCGATTTCGTCGACGCCGGCGTGGTGACCGTCGGCGACCTCGTCACCTCCGACCCCCACGACGCCAAGCTGCCGCGGGCCATGGTCGTCGGCGAGATCATCGAGCTCCGCCACAACCGCGACAAGCCCCTGCTCTACGACGCCCAAGTCCGCCCGCGATCCGACCCCAAGGCCCTCAGCCAGGTCATGATCGTCGACCTCTCCCGCGCCGCCCTCGACCGGCGGTGAACGGAGTGCGGAGTGCGGAGTGCGGAGTGCGGAGTGCGGAGTGCGGAGTGCGGAGCGAGCCCCCTGCTACGCAAGGATGGGCCACCCGGGGACTTGCGTCCCCGGCTCGTATGTCCCCCGCCCCTGTGCCTCTGCCCCTCTGTGCCTTTGTGCCTTCTGCCTCTCTGCCTCCCGCACACGCAATGCTCTCCCTGCCCACTTCTCACTTCTCACTTCTCACTTCTCACTTCTCACTTCCCCCCTACTCCCCATGCAGCGCCTCGAACACCCGCGAGCACTCCTCCAGCAGCCCCGCCAGCCGATCCAGCGGCCAGACCGTCGCCGGATCGCTCTTGGCCTTCTCCGGCCGATCGTGAACCTCTAAAAAGAGAGCATGGGCCCCCGCGGCCACACCCGCGCGGGCCAGCACCGGCACCATCTCCCGCTCGCCCCCCGATTGCGTACCCCCCTCCCCCGGCAACTGGCACGAATGGGTCGCGTCGAACACCACCGGGGCCCAGGCCGCCATGCGCGGGATCGCCGTCAGATCATTCACCAGGCGGCCGTACCCGAAAAACGTACCCCGCTCCGTCAGCAGCACGCCGCCCGGCCCCGATTCCCGCACCTTCTCCACCGCCAGCCGGAGCTGATCCGGCGAGACGAACTGCCCCTTCTTGATGTTCACCGGTCGCCCGGTCCGGGCCGCCGCGACCAGCAGGTCCGTCTGCCGGCACAAAAACGCGGGGATCTGCAACAGGTCGAGCACCTCCCCCGCCGACTCCGCCTGGTCCGGGGCATGAATGTCCGACACCACCGGCAAACCCGTCGCCGAACGCACCTCCGCCAGGATCCGCAACCCCTCCGCCAGGCCCGGACCGCGGAACCCGTGCAGGCTCGACCGGTTCGCCTTGTCGAAGCTCGCCTTGAAGATCAACGGCAGACCCGCCTCTTCGGCGATGGCCGCGATGGCCTCCGCCAGGCGCAGCGTGTGCTCCCGCGATTCGATCACGCACGGACCGGCCAACAAGGCCAGCGGGCAGCCCGACCCGATCCGCACCGGCCCCACCGACACCGTCTCTACCGCCTGTGGCCCACGTGAGCTATCCATCTGGTCCTCCGCCATGCGGCCGATTCTACTCCGCCGCGCCGCGCCGGGGAACTAACACCTCGCAACCACGGCTGGTGGCATGCAGCGCCGCGAGCCTAGCGGCTGGGTGGCATGGGCCTGTACTCAGGCCCGTGGCCTGCCCTGGCACAACCACGGGTCGGAGTACCGACCCATGCCACCCGCCGGGGAACCAACACCCCGCAACCACCGACGCGTCGGCCGCCACGGGGGGCGGCCGCTACGGACCCACCGCGGGATCCAAAACCCACAAGCAAGCCGGCCGCACCGACAGCTCCACCGGAAGCCAACCCGCGAAGTCCCCGTCAATCTCGACCGGCACCGACTCGCCCGACGCGACCCGCACCCGGGTCACTCTCGTGTACTGCACCGCAGGGTGCTCCACGTGACTGGCCGCCACCGTCCGCGCCGCATGGCCCAGCAGTCGAACCACCCCTCGGCATTCCATGATGCACAGGTCCAGCAGCCCATCATCCGGGCGAGCGTCGCGGACCACCGGCAGGCCCAGCGAGTAGCGGGCCATGTTGCCGACAAAGACCATCCCCCGGCCGGACCAGTCCAGCCGCCCGGCGACGGTGTCCCCGGTGACGTGCAGCATCGGCCAACGGTGCTCCCAGAATGTCCGCCACAACGGCCAGAAATACGTCAGGTGAGTAATGTGCCCCGACCGCATCCGCGTGAGCCGGTACACCACCTCCGCGTCGAAACCCACCCCCGCCACCACCAGGAACGCCCGGCCGTTGGCCAAACCGATATCCAGCGATACTTTGCGGGCTTGCGTCAGGCAGCGGGCCGCCGACTCCGCGTCCGCCCGGAAGCCGAGCGACTTGGCCACGAGGTTCTCCGTACCCTGCGGCCAGACGGCCAGAGGCACCTGCGAGCCCGCCAGCCCGTCGGCCACCTCGCACACCGTGCCGTCGCCGCCCACCGCCAGCACCGCGTCCACCCCCTCCGCAACCGCCTGCTGGGCCAGGCTCCGGGCGCTGCCCGGCCCGGTGGTCACCTGTTGTTCCACGCGAAACAGAGCCGCCCGCAGCCGGCCGAAGAGGGCCCGCAGCCCCCCTGCCGCCTTGCTGGCCCCGGAGATCGGATTGATGATCGTCACGATGCGCATCGCGAGCGGTACTATACTCCCCCCATCCCCCACCGCCAGACGGACCTCGCGACCTCGCGCCGGCAGCCCGGCCGGGGCTTGCATCGGGGCCTGGTTTCTGTAAACTTTGCCGGATTGTCGCCGGCTGGCGGCAGGCAGGTACGAACGATGGGTGTAACCGCCGGTGCGAATCCGAAGCGGCGTCGCAACCGCCGCACTCCATGAGGGGTCGTCCAACCACGGTTCCGTGTCCCAGGCACCGGTTCAGCCCGGGCCGTGACGCTCACAGAGGTCCTCCAACCAAGGCAGGTCGCAATGGATAATGTCGCTACGATGATTCGCGAAGGTCGGGTCGATGAGATCGAGCGCGAGCTCAAACGACGGGAGGCGGAAGCGGGCAAAAGCGCCGACTGGCATTACGCTCGGGGACGCGTCCTGGAAACCCAGGGCGAAACCGCCAAGGCCGTCGCCGAGTACCGCCACGCCCTGAGGATTACCCCCGAGCAGAGCGAGGCGACCTTCCGCCTGGCCTATCTGCTGGACCTGTACGGGCAGGAGAACGAGGCCCTGCCGCTTTACGAGTCGCTGGGCCGCAAGGCATCCGCCCACGTACACGCCCTGCTGAACCTGGCCACCATCTACGAAGACCACGGCCGCTATGAGGAAGCCGTGGCCTGCGTGGATCGCGTCTTGGGCGAGTGTCCCAACCACCCGCGAGCCCGGATGTTTCTCAAGGACATCGAGAGCTCGATGAACATGTTCTACGACGAGAGCCAGGAGCGCTCCCGGGCGAAGCGGAGCGTGATCATGGACACGCCGATCGCCGACTTCGAGCTCAGCGTCCGCAGCCGCAACTGCTTGAAGAAAATGAACATCCACACCCTGGGCGACCTGTTGCGGATCAGCGAGCCGGAGTTGATGGCCTACAAGAACTTCGGCGACACCTCGCTGCAGGAAATCAAGGCGATGCTGGCGGAGAAGGGGCTGCACCTCGGGCAGATGAAGGAGGAAGCCCCGCGGACGCCGCGCCCGCCCCAATCCCGGCGTCCACTCCCGGACGGAGCTCCCGAGATTCTCAACCGCCTGCTTTCGGAGATCGAGTTCTCGAGCCGGGCTCGCAAATGCCTCGATCGGCTCAACCTCGTCACGCTGGGTGACTTGGTGATCAAGACGGAAGCGGAGTTGCTGGCCATCAAGAACTTCGGCCAGACCTCGCTGTCGGAAGTCAAGACCAAGCTGACCGAGTTCGGTTTGACCTTGCGCAAGCCCAGCTAGCCCGCAACGGGTGTGGCACCGGCGTCTCGCCGGTGCCCGTCGGCCGCCACGGGGGACGGCCGCTACCAGAAACGCAGGGTGGCCCATCCTTGCGC
>CAZEEJ010000038.1:30451-37635 GCA_964511155.1 uncultured Planctomycetales bacterium
ATCGTGAACCCACCCATCGCGTTGCGATGGATGGGCCACCCGGCCGCCACGGGGGGCGGCCGCTACCAGAAAGCACGATTCCGACGCCGGCGCATTATCCCGGGCGGTGCCTTGAGGTCAGACCAAGCGTATATTCTGCGATGGCATGTGGCGTTGACGGTCTGGCTTGCCCTGGCGTTGGCCTGCCAGCGGGGGCCGGCCAGCGCTCCTGCGGCGTCGTCCTCGCAGCCGGCCGCGGGGGTACCCTCACCTGAGGATCGCCTGATCCGCATCCTGGTGGCCGGCGACAAGCCGGGCTTCACGGTCACCACCGGGGGGGCCTGCCAATGGGTTGACCCCGGCACGGGCCAGCCGGTGGCGGAGGTACCGGCGGGGGCATCTTTCTCCGTCGGGTTTGGGGAAACCGGTGTCGGCGCCCCCCACCTGCCGGCGTCGGTGGCGCTGGAAACGGTGGACCTTCTTCCGCGGCGTGGGCGGCCTTGCACGCTGGCGTGGGAAGGGCAGGCGGCGGAGCGGTTCCCCGGCCGGCTGCGGTTCATCCGCTCGGGGCCGGGTGTCGGGCATCTGGTCAACCTGGTGGACATCGAGGATTATCTGGCGGCGGTGGTGGCGGCAGAGCTGGACCGCCGGTATCACCGCGAGACCTTCCGCGCCCAGGCCATCGCCGCCCGCACCTACGCCTGGTACCAAAAAGAAACCCGCAGTTCTGGCAGCTTGTGGGACATGACGGCGACGGAGCGTTCCCAAGTGTACGCGGGCCTGGCCCGGCTGGAGCAGGTTCCCCAGGCCGGTCGGGCGGTGCGCGACACGTATGGCCTGGTGTGTACCTGGGAGTCGCCCGACGGGTGGCGCATCTTCTGCACGTATTACAGTTCCTCCTGTGGCGGCCGGACGCAGTCGGCGGACGCGATCCGGCGAGGTTCAGCCATTGCCCCGCTGGCGGGTAACGTCGCCTGTCCCTGCGGTGAGCGGGACAACTCCCGCTGGGATCCGCTGTTGTTGAGCAAGACCTTCGTCACCGACCAACTCCGCAGCCGCTACAGCCGTTTCGCGTCGCTGGGGAGGATTCAGCGTATCGAGGTACGGGAGGCAACCGACAGCGGTCGGCCGGTCATCATCACACTCGCCGACGAGGCCGACCAGGAACTCGACCTGGAGGCGGAGAACTTCCGTCTGGCGATCGACCCCACCGGTCGGCAGTTTCGCAGCACGCTCTTCACCTTGGCCGACGATGGAGCCGGGGTCCGCATGGAAGCGGGTCGCGGCTTTGGCCACGGTGTCGGCCTGTGCCAGACGGGGGCGGAGATCCTCGCACGCCAGGGGCACAGCGCCGGCCAAATCCTGCGACACTATTACCCCACCTCGCGGCTGCGACGGGCGTACTGAGCGGGGATGTTCCAAAGCAGCCCCGGGCGATACAATCGCCGGGGAAGTACGTGTTGACCCCAATGTTGCATGACGCGATGGCGGGAAAGTGAGAAGTGAGAAGTGAGAAGCCTCGTCTCCCGTGGATGTCAGCAAACCTCACCGGCGGCGAGGTGGAGCCACAGCCGCGATAGGCAGCTTTTTCTCAATTCTTCATTCCTCATTCTCCACTCCCCCTGTCGCGGAATGCAACTGGGGGGTTTGGCGTCCTCGGAAGGGGGACAGGCACTTTTTTGCCTTGAAGGCGATCTGCGGCGACGGCAGGTCCACGCCCTCAGTTGACTGGACCGGGCGGAGAGAACTCACGCGGGCAAAAAAGAGCCAGTCCCCCGGACGCCAACACGTACCCGCGGAAACGAGGCGACATGAGCGGGCGATCCAAAGTCTGGGTTTCGCGGCTGGTGCACTACGGCATCTGTGCCGCAGCGTTTACGTGGCTGGCGTTCAACACCGACTGGGAACGCTTCCGGCAGGTGCTGGGGCGGGCGGACTGGCGGCTGGCCCTGGTCGCCCTGCTGCTGTTCGGGCCGGCGCCGGTGCTGCTGGCGGTGCGACTCAAGTGGCTGCTGACGGTGCAGAACGTGCGTATGAGCCTGTGGCGGGCGATCAAGGTCACGTTCGCGGGCAACTTCCTGATCTTCGCGTTGCCGGTGGGCACGGGCGGGGGCGACACGGCCAAGGCGTACTACATCGCCCGAGACACCCCGCATAAGCACGAGGCGGTGATGACGGTCTTCTTCGACCGCTTGATCGGCGTCATCGGCCTGCTGCTGATGTCCGGGGTGATCGTGCTGATCGACTGGGGCAACCCGGCGTTCGCGCGCTGGCGGTGGGTGATCGGGCTGGCGCTGCTGACTCTGGCTGCCGGGACGTGCGTGTACTTCTCCAGGAGGATGCGGCGCCTGTTGCGGTTCGATCAGTTGCTGGCCCTGCTGCCGCTGGCCAGCCATCTGCAGCGTATCGACCGGGCGGTCCTGCTGTTCCGGGAGCATCCGCGGCGGCTGGCGGCGTGCCTGGGCATCACGGTGGTTCTGCAAGGCATCTGCGTGGTGTGCTACTTCCTGGCGGGCTGGGCGTTGGACCTCGTGGGCGGTATGGGGTGGCAGGCCCTGCCCGTCTACCTGGCGTACACGCCGATCTGCCTGCTGGCCGGCGCCCTGCCAATCGGCGTCATGGAGGTGACGTTCAGCCAATTGCTGGCCGGGGCCGCCCGGCTCGGCACGCATGAGGCGGCGGTCTCGCTCTCCTTCCTGGGGCGACTCATCCAACTGACCTGGGCCCTGCCCGGGGCGCTCGTCGTGCTCCAGGGGCGACCGCAAACTAACGAACCGCCGATGAACGCCGATGAACGCCGATAAAGCCGGCCGCCAGGCGAACCCACGAACGTCCCGCACATTGAAAGCAACACTACAGGTTCTGCTCCTTGTGTTGGGCAGAAGGGATAGAGGCAGAAGGCACAAAGGCAGAAGGGGCGGAGGGACGGGCAACCGATACGCCGGTCGCCACAGGGGGCGACCGCTACGGTCTCGCCTCTGCGAGACAAAGGGGACATCACTGATTCTTTGGCGTGGTGCTCGGCGGGCGGTATGCTGGGGGCGACAAAGGCCATTAGAACGGGCCGGGTTCGTTTGCTGTGGCCCAAGTATACGCTGGTCGGCACGGCTCGGCTGAGTTCGCCGAAGTCGGGGGGCGACCGCTACCAGGAAACGCTGTCCAGCGATGTTTTATTAGCGTCCTCGGCAGGATCAGGGGCGTGGAGGGTGTTCCCGCGAAGCGGCAAGCCGGGAGGAGTGCTGACTCGCGGTCTCGTTGACTCGCGCGCGCCGTCCGCTTCCTGACGGTCGCGGTACGGAATGCCTCGCTGTCTCGGTGACTCGCGCGCCGTCCGCTTCCGGGTTCTCAGGCTTACGAGCCGGCAGGGCCGGTGCGGCGCTCCGGCGGTTGAATGCTGGGGAAGTATAGCCACAAATGTCCGAGGTCGTCGTCCTCACCAAAGACGATCTGCCCATCCCGACCGGTCACGGCGTCGCCGAACACGTAGCCGTAGCGGCGCCGCTCAAGGACCGAAACCGCAACTCCGAGGTCGGTGACCTGTCCGTGCCGCGGGTTATAGCAGAACATCCTGGCCATGTCGGCACCGCAGAACCCGAAGACGCGGCCATCGTGGGTCACGGCCATGGGGCCGACGGGGACCAGCGGCGTGCGGCACAGTGGCGGGCTGAAGCCGCGCTGCTCGTCCAGGGCGAAGAGCGTGCCGCGAGAGTCGACGGTGTAGAGCAGGCCGGTGTGTGAGTCCCCGGCCCAGGCGAGAGGCAGGCCGTCCCATTCGCCCGCGGGGAGCAAGACGGCCTTGCGCTGAAGCTTCCCCGAGGAGGCATCGTAGCGCCACAGGTGCTCGGACCCGTCCTGACCCAGGATGGTGCCGCCGGCGCCGACGGCGATGCGCCCCCGACCGGGCACGGCGCCGGCGATCTGGAGCTTGCCCGCCTCGGGATCCAGCGTGAACAGGGCGTCCGGGGTGATACCGACGACCGTGCATTGGGCGGGGTCGGCCACCGCGTGGATGATCGGCCCGTGGGAAACGGCGGCCAGCTCCCGGAACGACGGGCGATGGAAGCCCCATTCCTGGATGAGATCGAAGGGCAGCGTTTGCAGTGCGCTACCCACCAGGCGTCCGCCATCCGGGCCATTGACCGCGGCGACGAACTGGTTTTTGCAGCAACACACGGCCGCACAGTGATTCGCACCTTCGACGATGCCACGATCGAACACCACGCCGGTGACGCCGTGGAACACCGCCGTGAAGAGGTGCGTCGCCCGACCGCTGGTGCCGCCGTAGACGAAGCCGTCTTGCGCGATGCCCAGGGCGGTGATGCGGCTTTCGTCCGCGGGGATGGGCGTGCTGGCGCCTGGGAAGCAGGTCGGGAACGCGACCATCGTCCCTTCCTTCATGAACGTGCCGTGCACAATCTCGTCGATGAGCGCCTTGGCCTCGGGCGAGTTCATGTCGTATTTCTGTTTGGCGACGTCGCTCATGATGATCTACCCCCAGATCCGGATAGGCAGGTGAGCATTTTCCTTCCTGCGCTCCGGCGGCAGGTGGACCTTGAAGATACCCACGGGTTTCGTGCCGACGTTCCCGAAAAAGAGATCCCCGCGATGGTCGACAGCCCCGCGGGAGACGTACTGCGCCGGTTGGGTTGGATGCTGCAACACGGCCACTTCCCGTCGCTCGAGCGTGGCGGGATCAAGTCGCCAGACGACCCCTTCGCGTTCAGGCCCATCGGCGGGCATGGGGTTGTAGATGGGGTCGCGCCACCGCGAGGCGACGTAGTACAACTGACCGTCACCGGCGAAAACCAACCCGCCGCAGTGATCGACGAACGTGTCCATCGGCAGGCTCGGGTCGCGCTGCTGCGTGGCGGGGCCCAGATCCTCGACCCGGGGCCAATCGCCTTCGTGGGGCCAGATGCGCATGAGGCGCGGCGCGGCAATCCAGGTGACGGCGTAGACGCATTCTCCATCCGGGGCGGCCACGACATCATAGAACACGCTGTGCCAGCGGGTCTGGAACTCGGGGTTGTGCGGCAAGACGAACGGGGATCGCTCCAGCCGGTCTTTCTGCGGGTCGTAACGGACCAGGTGCCCGTAGTCGTCGGTAGCCCACACACGGTGCCTGCGGTCGAGGAACAGGGCTTGCGTGTTGATGGAGCCGATCCGCCCCAGGTCGCGGCGGGTGCGTGTTTTCGTGTCGTAGACAACGAGATGGTCGCGGGGGTAGCTCAGCGCGTACAGCAGGTGCCGCTCCTCGTCGTGGAGCAAGCATCGGCAGCCTTCCTTGGGAAGGAGGGTATCCCACCAGAGCACGCGATCGTTTTTTGTGTCGAAGGCCAGCAAGGCGCTGCCCCGGAAGCATCGCTTCTCGTCATGCCACGACCGCCAGGGAGAGTACGCAGGCTGGTCGATCGGCGGTCCGGAGAGATGCGTCGCCATGTACAGGATGCCGTCCGACATCGAGGGAACGAAGCTGTAATGGATCTTGCATTGCGTGGCCCGGCCGGAGTCGCCGGGGTCCTCCACCATCTCATCCAACGAGAAGAGGTAATCCAAGGCGTCGTTCTGCTCGTTGTAGCGAACGAGCTTGACCACGCCGCCGGGGACGCTCTCCGCGCAGGCGGCCGCGTAGATCCGGCCGTCCGGGCCGACGGATAAGGACCAGCAGGTGTCGGCATCGGGGTGCCCGGTGAACGGGTACCATGACGTTCGGTATGCCGCTTCACGGGTGTTGTTGTTCGGATTCATATTGCCTGATTCCACTCCGGCCAAGCCGTGCGGTGCGAACCACGCCGCTGCCGCGCCGACGCTGCCCTTGACGAACTCACGTCGTCGCAGTTTGTCCGGCATGCTACACCTCCCTGTTCACAACGCAAGCTGACCGATTCGACGCTCCCGCTCGTCGGTGGGAAGGGGGACAGGCACTTTTTTGCCGAGAAACCTTTCTGACGCGCCGGCACCGCCATGCCGTCCCATGACTGAACCGCGTGGAAAGCCTGCACACCGGCAAAAAAGAGTCAGTCCCCGGACGCCCACGCTCTTGCTCATTGTAACTCGAACGCGCCACGGCACTTCACCCGCGCGGCTTTTCTTTTCCCCGCTGGACGGTACGATTGTCAAGCGAGGTGACTTGATGATGCCCACAGATCAACCTGAAAGCCAGGGTCAGCCGGTCCCACCGCCGAGCGGCGGCGGCATACCGCCCGAGGAGTTGAAGAAAGCGTATCAGGCCTTCAAGAAGCGCCTCAAGCTGACCCGCCTGGATGATGAATCACGTCTCGGCCACGGCGCGATGACCAGCGGCGGCCGGTCGGGCGTCCAGGCGATCCAACCGCCGAGCCAATACCCCAAGGCGGTCTGGGACGAACTCGTTCGTCAAGGCAAGCTGCGCAGCGTTGGCCATGGCCTGTACGAGATGCCGCGATAATGCGGGGTAGTACCGTGAACACAACCGACGCGATGACCCTCGATCGGACGTGCGCTTGTGCCCTGTCGGGCCGGCGAGCCCGCCTCGGGCTGTGGTGGCTGCTTCCCGCGGTGCTGGCGTTGACCGGCTGTACCCGCCCGGCGGCCAAGCCGGACGTCGCCCCATCCGAGCGTGCGTCGGCCGGGACGCCCGCCGCCGATGACATCACCGTCGCCGCCTACTACTATCCCTGCACGCACCCCGATCCACGCTGGGACAAGGCCAAGTACCCCGGTTTCACCGAGTGGGATCTGATCCGCAAGGCCAAGCCGCGATTCCCCGGCCACAAACAGCCGCGGGTGCCGCTGTGGGGCTACACGGACGAATCCGATCCGCAGGTCATGGCCCAGAAGATCGGGGCGGCCGCGAACCATGGCGTCGACGCCTTCATCTTCGACTGGTACTACTACGACGACGGCCCGTATCTCGAGGGGGCGCTGGACCGGGGCTTTCTCGGGGCGGCCAACAACCGGCGGATCAAGTTCGGCCTGATGTGGGCCAACCACGACTGGTACGACATCCAGGGGTACAACCCGGCCGACCCCATCAAGCTGCTCTACCCGGGCAAGGTCACCCCGGCGACGTGGGACACGATCACCGATCTGGTCATCGCTCGCTATTTCAAGCATCCCAGCTACTGGAAGATCGACGGCAAACCCTGTTTTTCCGTTTACGAAATGAGCCTGTTCCTGGACAGCTTCGGATCGGTTGACGCGGCGCGGCGGGCCGTGGATCAATT
>CAZEEJ010000039.1:0-36885 GCA_964511155.1 uncultured Planctomycetales bacterium
GTGGTCGGCCTGATCCTGGTCATCTACCTGTCGTTCAACGGTTGATCACAGCCGCGCGGCGATGGCCTCGGCCATTTCGAGGGTGGTGGCGGTGCCGCCCATGTCGTAGGTGCGGATCCGACCGTCGAGGATGGTCGCGGCCACGGCGGCTTCGAGCCGGGCGGCCTTGTCGGTCTCGCCCAGCCAGTCGAGCATCATGCGCACGGCCAGGATGGCGGCGGTGGGGTTGACCTTGTACTGACCGGCGTACTTGGGGGCCGACCCGTGCGTTGGCTCGAAGAGCGCGTAGCGCTTGCCCACGTTGCCGGTGCACCCGAAGCCCAGCCCGCCGACGAGTTGCGTGGCCAGGTCCGAAACGATGTCGCCGTACAGATTGGGGGCCATGAGCACGTCATAGTCGCCGGGATGGCGGACCAGGCCCATGCACGTTGCGTCGACGGCGGCGCTATCGAACGCAATGTCGGGATACTCGTGGGCGACTCGCTGAGCGGTTTCGAGGAAGAGACCGTCGCTGACGCGGACCACGTTGGCCTTGTGGATGCAGGTGACGCGCCTGCGGCCATGCTTGCGGGCGTACTCGAAGGCCGCCCGGGCGATGCGCTTGCACCCGCCGCGGGTGTTGATCTTCAGCGAGATGGCCGCATCCGGCGGCACCCGATCCATGCCCGGCAGGCCGCGCATCTCCGGCGGCACGCCGTTGAACTCGATACCCGCGTAGAGATCCTCGGTGTTCTCCCGAAAGATGACCAGGTCGATCGGCTCGCGATGGTTGACCGGGTTGCCGGGGAAGGCCTTGCACGGCCGGACGCAAGCGAACAAGTCGAGCAACTGGCGGATGCGCACCAGCGGGCTGCGATAAGCGAACCCCTTGCCCTGAAGCCGCGGGTCCAGCTCCTCCTCGGCCGCGGCCTTCGTCTTCGAGGTCACCGCCCCGAACAGGGCACAGTCCGTGTTGCCCAGCAGTTCGACGGTCCGCGTGGGCAACGGGTCCCCCTCACGGCACCAGAACTCCCACCCCACGTCGCCTTCGAGGTACTCGGCATCCAGGGCGATGCGGTCCAGCACGATGCGGGCGGCCTGCATCACCTCGGGCCCCACCCCGTCGCCGGGCAACCATGCCACACGATACCTCGCCATCGTCGATACTCCCGTGCTCTCTCCGTCCGCGGCGTTATCTTAGCCCCGGTGGGGCATAAGGCAACGAGGGGAATGGAGAATGGGGAATGAGGAATGCGGAATGAGGAATGGGGAATAGGGTTGCGGCCGGTGGTGGCCGGGTGGATACTGACGGTCGGGCGGTAATCGGGAGGACAACGCAGATGCGCAATGGGACGAGACACGGCGTAGGGGTGCTGGTCGCACTGACGATGCTGGTGGCCAGCGCCGCGGCCGCGGACCGGGCGGATGAGGCTGTGCGAAGGCCGCATATCGTGCTGCTGCTGGCGGACGATATGCGCTGGGATCTGATGGGCTGCGAGGACCACCCGGTGGTTCAGACGCCGAGCCTGGATCGGCTGGCATCGCAGGGAGTGCTGTTCACCCGGTCGTTCTGCACGACCTCGATCTGCGCGGTGAACCGGGCGAGTCTGCTCACTGGCCAATACGCTTCACGGCACCGGGTGCCGGACTTCGCGACACCGGTGGTGGGCGACGCTTTCGCGGAGACGTTCCCGGCGGCGCTGCGGCGGGCGGGTTACTATTCGGGCTTCATCGGCAAGTGGGGGCTGGGCGGCCCGCTGCCGAAGGATCAATTCGACTTCTGGGAGGGTTTCGCCGGACAGGGCAAGTTCTTTGAAAAAGAAGGCGACGAACACCTGACGGCCAGACAGGCGGACCATGCGTTGCGCTTCCTGGCGGACGTTCCCGACGGCCGGCCGTTCTTCCTGTGGCTCAGCTTCAAGGCCCCCCACGTCCAGGACGGTGCCCCGCGGGAGTTCCCGCCCGACCCGCGGCACGAATCGCTGTATACCGACGTGAAGGTGCCCATGCCGCCGACGGCGACGCCCGAGGCCTTCGCCGCCCTGCCGCGGTTCATCCAGACCTCGGAGAACCGCACGCGCTGGCAGCGGCGGTTCGCCACACCGGAAATGCACCAGGCCACGGTGAAGGACCACTTCCGCCTGATCACCGGCCTGGACGAAGCGGTGGGCCGGATCATGCAGGCCTTGCACGACGGCGGGCTGGCGGAGCAGACGGTGGTGATCTTCACCAGCGACAACGGTTTCTTCCTGGGCGAGCACGGTCTGGCGGGCAAGTGGCTGATGTACGAGGAGTCGATCCGCGTGCCGCTGTTGATCCGCGGGCCGGGGGCATTGAGCACGCCACCCGGGCGCCGACTCGACCCGATGGTGCTGGGCATCGACGTGGCTCCGACGATCTTTGAGTTGGCCGGCCTGCCGGTGCCCGCGAGCGTCCAGGGCCGGAGTCTCAAGCCGCTGCTGCTCGGCGAGCGGCCCGCGTGGCGCGATGAGTTCTTTTACGAGCATCATTACGAGGCCGGCGGACGCATCCCCCCAAGCGAGGGCGTCCGCGACCACCGCTGGAAGTACGTCCGCTACGTCGCCGCCGACCCGCCCGTCGAGTACCTCTTCGATCTGAAGTCCGACCCGCGCGAAGAACGCAACCTCGCCGCCGTGCCGGAGCACCGCCGGCAGCTCGACGACATGCGGCAACGCTGGCAGCGCTGGCGCGAGCGAGTCAGGGAGCAAGGGCGAATCGAGAATTGAGAATTGAGAATTGGGAATTGGGAATTGGGAATTGAGAATTGAGAATTGACTGCCTGCTTCGCGCGCAAGACCACGGACGGGCTTGCCTCTTCGCGATGCACACTACAAGACATCGCACTCTCTGACCGGCGGCCGGTTCCGCGGCAGCTTTGGACATTCAGGCATCGAGGAGTCGCCAGACATGATGAAGACAGGAACCCGAATGACGGCATGGGTGGGCGGATGGCTGGGCTTGATGGTCGGCGCGGGGCCCGCCCTGGGGTTGACGATCGTATATCCGCCGGAGGCGGACCCGCTGGAGGTTCTGGCGGCCCGCGAGGTGCGGCGTTACCTGTACGTGCGCACGGGGGAACTCTGCCCGATCACAACGGGCACGGCCTCACCCGCCGAGGGAGACGCGGTGGTATTCGCTCGCCCCTCGGGCACCGAACAGCGGCGTCTGGGAAGCGAGGGCTACACCCTGACGACGGCGGAGCACGGCGGCCGGCGGATCGTCACCATCAGCGGCGGCGGACCCGTGGGCACACTCTATGGCGCGTACCGCTTCGCGGAGCACCTGGGCGTGCGCTTCTACCTGGAAGGCGACGTCGTTCCGGACGAGCGCATACCGCTTGAACTGCCGGTGGTGAAGGAGCTGGGCAAGCCGCTTTTTGCGCTGCGCGGCATCCAGCCGTTCCATGACTTCCCCGAGGGGCCGGACTGGTGGAGCCTCGACGGCTACAAGGCCGTCATCAGTCAGTTGCCCAAGCTGCGGATGAATTTCTTCGGGTTGCATACTTACCCGGAGGGCTCGGTCGGCCCGGAGCCGGTCGTCTGGATCGGAATACCCGAGGACGTCGGCCCCGACGGCCGCGTGCGACACAGTTACCCCTCGCGGCACTTCAGCACGGCCAACAACACCTGGGGATACGCAGCGAGCGAACGCACACGCACCCCCGCCCGGTACGCATTCGGCGCCGCCCAGCTCTTCGAGCACGATCCGTACTCCCAGGACGTGCAGCTCGGCAAAAGCCCCTGGCCAACCACGCCCGACGACGGCAACGAACTGTTCAACGATTTCGGCGACAAACTCAAGGCGGCGTTCGAGCAGGCCCGGCGGTTGGGGGTCAAAACGTGCGTGGGCACCGAAATACCACTCATCGTGCCCCGGGCGGTTCGCGAACGACTGGCGCCCGCAACGGGACCGGTCAAAACGCTCGGCGGCAGCGTCGCGGATTACGGGCAGCCGCCGGCGGACACGCCCGATGCACGGGTCTACGACACCGTCCGCTGGAACGCGGATGGCTATCGACTCACGGTGCCCAATGGTCGCTACCGGGTCACGCTCAAGTTCATCGAGATCCATCACGAAGCCGCCGCCCGCCGCGTCTTCGGCGTGAAGATCCAGGGCCGACAGGTCATCGAAGGGCTCGACCTCTTCGCCCGCACGGGCAAGAACAAACCGCTGGATCTGGCTTTCGACGACGTGGAAGTCAGCGACGGCACGCTGGCGGTCGACTTCGTCAAACAGGCCGAGTACCCGGCCATCGCCGCCATCGTGGTCGAAGGTGAAGGGTTCAGCCTCAAGGTGAACTGCGGCGGGCCCACGCATGGCGACTATCTCAGCGACGACGGGCAGGCGTTGACCGCCGAGCAACTCCAGCGACTGTACGAGGGGATGTTCCTGCGGATCATGCGGGCGTACCCGATCGACTACTACTGGTTCTGGACGCCCGAGGGCTGGACGTGGTCGAACGTGTCGGAGTCGGCGGTGGAGACGGCCCTGACCGACATTCGACACGCGATGGCGGCGGCTGACAAGCTGAACGCACCCTTCCAGTTGGCGACCTGCGGCTGGGTGCTCGGCCCGCAGTACGACCGGGCACTCTTCGACCGCGAGTTGCCCAAGAGCATGCCCGTAAGCTGCATCAACCGCGCGGTGGGCCATGACCCCGTGGAGCCGGGCTTCGCGAACGTCGAGGGGCGGCCCAAGTGGGCGATCCCCTGGCTGGAGGACGACCCGGCCCTGGCATCGCTGCAGTTGTGGGTCGGGCGCATGCGCAAGGACGCATTGGACGCCCACAGCTACGGCTGCACGGGCCTGATGGGCATTCACTGGCGGACACGGGAACTCGGACCGAACGTCGCCGCCCTGGCCTATGCCGCCTGGGACCAGGCCGACTGGAAGCAAACCAGCGATCCGCAGGCCCGGCATCTGCCCGCGGAGGATTTTTATCGCGACTGGGCGGCGGCGCATTTCGGCACGGAAGCCGGTCCCAAGGTCGGCGAGCTGTTCGCCCGACTCGACGGCAAGCTGCCGCGACCGTCCGACTGGGTGCACGGCCCGGGCGGGCTCAAACCCGACGAGCGTCCCTGGGAGGAGGTCGCCAAGCTGTATGCGTTCGTCGATGAGATGGAGGCCCTCCGCCCGCTGGTCCGCACGCCGGGCAACCTTGACCGCTTCGACCACTGGCTCAACCAGCTCTGCTATCTGCGGGCCACCGGCCGGGTAAACTGCCTGTGGGGCCGGTACAACAAGGCGGCAGCCCCCATCGCCGCCGAGCCGGACGCAGCCGTCCGCAAACGGCTGGCCCGTGAGACGCTCATCCCCCTGCGGATCGAACTGGTGCAGGCCGTGGCCGACGCCCATCGTGACCTGCTGGCGACGGTGAGCACCACGGGAGCCATGGGCACGGTGGTCAACTGGCAGCAGCACATCCTGCCGAGCCTCCTGGATGAGCCTGCGCGGGTGCTGACGGAGATGCTCGGCGAGCCCCTGCCCGCCGGTGCGGTCCCCACAGCGGACTACGCCGGCCCTCGCCGTGCATTCGTCACGGAAGTGCGGACCTTGGTCAGCAACAACGAACCGCTCGCGTTGCGGGTGGTGGTGCTTGCCGCGGCCAAGCCGGAGTCAGGCGTCATCCACTGGCGGCCAATGGGGCGGGGCGACTACCATACGACACCGCTGACTCATGCGGCGGCGGGCGTCTGGCTGGGGCAGATCCCCGGCGAGGCTGCACAGGGCGACGGCTTCGAGTACCATGTCGCCCTGCGGATGGGCGGGGAAGATACGTTGCGGTTCCCGGCCGGAGCCCCGGAGCGCACGCAGACGGTCGTGGTTGAGCCGGCCGGCGGTAGATGATTAGGGTGTAACTCATCATCCGCGGGCCAAATGACCAATGGCGAAGCCCGAATGACCAATGAAGTCCGAATGACCAATGACGAACGTCCCCGCCCGCGGTTGGCGGCTGGGTGGCATGGGCCTGTACTCAGGCCCGTGGGCTCCCCCGGCGCAACCACGGGTCGGAGTACCGACCCATGCCACCCACCGGCGTTCTGGCTTCGGGCTTGGTCATTGATTGGTCATTGGGCCTTGGGCATTCGCCATTCTGCCTGAAGAGTCGAGCGGGCAGCGAGTTACACCCGGATGATGACGGAGAAAATGACGATGACCAGATGGACCTCTGTTTTGGGAGTCTCTTGCGTGGTGATGGCCGGTACGATCGGTACGGCGTTGGGCGAGTCGCGCGTCGGGATCCGCGATGTCTACCTCAAGGGTCTGGAGGCCCCCACGGTGTGGGCGGCGGCCAAGGAGGCGACGACCCCGCTGCTCGAAGTGGTGGTCGAGCGTGACCTGAGCTGCCCGGGCCTCTTCGAGGGCGACGAGAAGCCCTATCGCATCGACACGCCCGAGAATCGCCGCAAGCTGATGGATGTTCTGAAGAAGAACGAATGTCAGATCATCGCGTTCTGCACCGTCGTGCCGTTCGCCCAGGACAGCAACGACGCGGACAGCGCGGCCTGGATCGAGCAGGTCGCCCGGGCCGCGGCGGAGATGAAGGTCCCGGTCGTCATGATGCCGCTGGGGGCTCGCGGCATCGAGCAGGATGAGTTCCTCAAACGGGCGGTGGCCTTCGTCAAGGCAGTCGCCCCGTTCGCCCGGGCCAGCAAGGTCAAGCTGACCGTCGAGAACCTCGGGCCCTACCTCAACAAGGAGGAGGTGCTCAAGCCGATCATGGAGGCCGTCCCCGACGACGAAGTGGGCAGCGCCCTGGACATCACCAACATGTACTGGTTCGGCTACCCGCCGGCGCGGATCTACGAGTTGGCCCGGACCTTCGCCCCGCACGTGCGCTACGTCCATGCCAAGAATGTCAAATACCCGCCCGAAGACCGCGAGCGCCAGCGGGAGATGGGCTGGGAGTACGGCAAGTATGCCGAGCCGATCCCCACCGGCGACATCGACTGGGACAAGATTATCCAGATCTACTTTGCCGCCGGCTTCAAAGGCGACGTGGTGATTGAAGATGACAGCCTGCCCAAGTTCGACGCGGCAGGCAAGAAGCGGACAATCCAGGAAGGAGCAGCTTACTTGCGCGAGTTGATTACCAAACACAGCAAACCCGCGGGCCCGCCCCGCGTGCGGTTCGAGACCAGCCTCGGGGCCTTCACCGTGGAACTCGATCCCGACAAGGCCCCGCAGACCGTCGAGAACTTCCTGCGCTACGTGGACGACAAGTTCTACGACGGCACGATCTTCCACCGGATCATGTCCAACTTCATGATCCAGGGCGGCGGGTTCACCGGGCCGGGCCAGTACAAGTCGCAGGGCCTGCGGCCGCCGATTCAAAACGAAGCCCAGCAGGGCCTCAAGAACGTCCGCGGCACCATCGCCATGGCCCGGACGGGCGAGCCGCACTCGGCCACGTCGCAGTTCTTCATCAACGTCGTGAACAACGCCTCGTTGGATCATCCCAGCTTCGACGGGTGGGGCTACTGTGCATTCGGGCGGGTGGTCGACGGCATGGACGTAGTCGACCGCATCAAGGCGGTGCCCACCAAGCCGACCGGCGAGCGATCCGACCCCGTCGATCCGCCGATCATCCAGCGCGTCACGCGGGCAGAGTGAACGGACCGCGTGGACCAGGCAGTTTTGAACAGGAGGTAACGGAGCGAACGGAGAATACGGACTCTTCTCTGTTTCCTCTGTTTGCTCCTGTTCAAATCCTTTCTTCCTCAGGGACGGTGCCGCAATCCTGGCCGTCCGCACCCGGTCGTCGTGTCGTGTTACGGTCTTCTTTTGTGGCAGAAAGACAGAGCGAGCAACGGGATGAACCACAAAGACACGAAGCCACAAAGAACGCGAGCCGGTCAAGCGATCCGACCACCGGTCGCCCATCACGATTGCCTTGGTGTCTTGGTGTCTTGGTGGTTCAATCTGAACGGGATCGGGCTGTTCCATGACTGACACGATTCGGGCCATTATCCTTGGCATCGTCGAGGGCCTGACCGAGTTTCTGCCCGTATCCAGCACCGGGCACATGATCCTGGTCTTGCCGTTGATCGGCATCGACGCCCAGACGGACGTGTTCTGGAACGACGTCTTCAACTTTTTCATCCAGATCGGCGCCATCCTGGCGGTGGTCATCTACTTCTGGCGGCGGCTGTGGCGGCTGACCTTTCATCCGCCGCAGGCCCACTGGCATGAGCACATCCTGCTCAAGCTGTTCGTCGCCATGGTCCCGGCCGGCGTGTTGGGCGTCCTGTTCGACGACTTCATGAAAGAGCACCTGATGACCGTGCCGGTCGTGGCCACGGCCCTGGTACTCGGCGGGGTGGCCATCCTGCTGATCGAGCGGTTCGTTCGGCAGGGGCGGTATCCCGACGCGGGCACCATCCCCCTGCGCGTGGCCTTCATGATCGGGGTGATCCAGTGCCTGGCCATGATCCCAGGCACCAGTCGCAGCGGCGCGACCATCATGGGGGCCCTGCTCCTGGGCCTCTCCCCCGTAGCCGCGGCCGAGTTCTCCTTCTTCCTGGCCATCCCCACGCTGCTTGGCGCGGGCATGCTCTCCCTGCTCAAAGGCGACGTGCAGCCCGAGCAAACCGCCCTCCTGGCCGTCGGCTTCGTGACCTCCTTCGTCGTTGCCTGGGTGGTCGTCGCCGCCTTCATGCGCTTCATCCAGAACCACCGCTTCACGGCCTTCGCCGTCTACCGCATCATCATCGGCGTCGTCTTCATCGCCTTCATTCTCTCGGCGACCCAATAAGACATCTTGAAACAACCCTCAGAATCCCCGCGCGGGCGATCGTCTCACCCTGGGGTTTGACATGGGCTCCGGCGGCGCATATCGTTCAGTGAGAGGGTATTCTGGATTCGCCACCGGGGAGTGCGGTCGAGGAACGCCGACGATGAAGACGTACCACTTTGCTGCCGTGATCGAAAAAGATGCCGACGGCTACTACGCGTTCTGCCCTGAACTCCAGGGGTGCTATACAAGCGGGGAGACCTACGAGCAAGCCCGCGACAATCTCACTGATGCCATTCGCCTTCATCTGCAAGATCGACTCGGCGACGGGGAGGTGATCCAGCCCCCTGAAAGCGTCAACCTGACCACTGTCGCGGTGGCCGTATGAGCGAGCGTCTGCCCCGTCTCACGGCGAAACAGATCATCCGCGTGTTGGAACAGCACGGTTTCATTCTCGCGCGATCGAGCGGCAGTCACCACATCTACAAGAACTCATCCGGCCGGCGAGCTACCGTCCCTGTCCATGCAGGCAAGGTGCTCCATCCAAGGGTTCTCCTGAGCATCCTGCGCGATATGGACATGACGGCGGAGGAGTTGAGGAACGAACTGCGGGGCTGACATCGAGTTCCATGAGGATGAATGCGACAGAGCCTTTCTGTAATCTGCGTCCATCTGCGTAATCTGTGGGCAGACTCTTCTACTCGACGACGATCGGACGGAACGCGGTCATCTCCACGAAGGTCTCGAAGAAGTCCGGCTCCTGCTCGAGTTCTACGTGCTCGATCCGCGGCACAAGCGCCTCGACGCGGTCGCGGCAGGCGCGACTGAGGAGCACCGCCTTGGCCCCTTCGATGCTCGCGTTGCCGAGCCGGATCACACGTTCGTCAGGCACCGGCGGGATGAGGCCGATCCGCCGGGCGTTCTCCAGATTGACGTGGTTGGCGAAAGCCCCGGCCAGGTAGAACCGCACAATCCGCGACGCGGGGATGCCCAGCTTGCGAAGCAGCATGAGCTGCCCGAGCCCGTTGGCCCCCTTGGCCTGGGCCAACTCGCTGGCGTCCCGCCGCGTGAAGACGAGTCGCGACGATTCGACCACCGGCACATGCGGCAGCCGGCCCTCGAACCGCCCGAGTTCATCCATCTCGCCGCTCGTTCGCAGTTCCGCCAGGAGGTCGATGAGTCCCGAGCCGCAGATGCCGCGGGCAGGCACGCTGCCCAGGCACTCCATTCGCCACGTGCCGTTGTCGCGTTGCAGGCTGGTGATCGCCCCATCGGCGGCGGTCATGCCGCAGCCCAATCGGCCGCCCTCGAAGGCCGGCCCCGCCGGGCAGGATACGCAGATCATCCGCTCGCCCAGCCCGATCACCGCCTCCGTATTCGTGCCGATGTCCACGACCATGAACGGGTCGTCCGGCCCATGCGGATCGAGGGTCATCAGCACCGCCGCCATATCCGCGCCGACGTGGTTCGAGATCAGCGGCAGCCCGTACACGCACGCTTGCGGATGCACACCCAGCCCGAGTTCCTCGGCCGTCGCTCGGACGGCGGTCGATGGCCGCCGGCCGGCCTGCCAGTCGAGCTGCGTCTGCGAGACGAAGGGCTTATGCCCGAGCGTCTGCACGTCGAGCCCGAAGAACAGGTCCCGCATCGTGGGGTTGCCCGCCACGGCAACGGCCAGGATGGCAGACGGTTCAACCTTCATGACCCGTACGGCGTGGTTGACCCGGGCGATGATCGACTGATGCAACCGACCCGGGTGGCGGGCGTCGTAGGAGATGCGGTGCATCACGTCGCTGCCGCCGTACTTCTGCGGATTCTCGAACGCCTGCCGGGCCAGCGTGCGGCCGGTGAGCAGATCCACCAGGTGCAGGACGACCGTGGTCGTGCCCACGTCCAGGGCAAGCCCGAGCACGTTGTCCGCCTGCCGGGCGATGCGTGTGCCGTCGCACCATACATCTTGGTCGCGGACCGTAACCCACGGATCATCCCCGTGCCGCGCCGGCCGACCGTCGGTCACGATCGCCAGTCGCCGCTTGAAAGTCTCCACCTCGACCACCGCGTCACCCCGGATAATCCGGGCCATGCACGCCAGCCGAAAGCGGCCCCGGTCCTCCGTGCCGCCTGCGTCGAGGAACGCTTCCTCCGGGGAAGGGGCGCTCAGCCCATCTAGTCCGCTCCGCACCTCGACGATGCACTCGCCGCACGACCCGATGCGCGAGCAGGAGCTGGCGATCTCCTCCGCCAGCGCCGGCCGGCGATCGGCGCACGCAAACACCGTCTCGCCCACCGAGACCTCGATCCGTTCGCCGTTCAGAATGAGAGTCGCCATCAGCGAGTGGGATGATAGCCGGTCATGCACTCTCAGGGAATCTCGCGGAACGTCCGGCGGCTCGCTGCACCGCACCGTACCGCGACCGTAAGGGAGCGAACCTGGCGCGAGAGCGTCACGCACACGAGGTCCGCTTCCTGCCGGTCGCGGTACGGAACCGTCCTGCCGGGTGGCCCATCCCTGCGCAGCAAGGGTGGGCTCGCGATGATCGAACGCGTGGAAAAACCCGCTGAACCAGAAGAGAGGTCCACCCGACCACCGCAACGCCGATCGCCCGGCGGTCGATCACGCCTCCCAGGCGGCCTCTGCCTCGTATTGCGCCGCCTCGGTCTCCGCCGCCAACTGGCGAGCCTTGAAACGGTAGACCGCGATGATCAGACAGGTAAACGGAATCGCCACGACCACGCCCAGCGGCCAATGCAGCAGCAGCGGCCAGATGAACGCCCCCAGCAGCAGGCCCATCCGCTCGAAACCGCCGCCCCGCCCCACGATGAACGGCTTGAGGATCAACTCCTGGATCAGTTGCACCACCACAAAGGTGATCAGCACGCTCAGAAGCAGCGGGGTAAAGGGGATCCGGTCGTGGAGGGCCTGAAACGCCCCCAGCATGACCGCCGGGGCGATCCCCGCCCACTGAAGATAAGGGATCATGCTCAGCAGGCCCACGAAAAGGCCGAAGGGTACCGCCATTGGCAGGTTCGCGTAACTGAAGCCCAAGGCAAAGAGCACGCCGGTCAGAACCGCCGCCACCGCCTGCCGAACCAGATACTGGCTCATCGCCCCGTGGAATTCGCTCGCCAGATTGACCACCAGCCCGTGGTAGTTCGCTGGCAGGAACATCGTCCAGACCCGGGCGTACTCCGGGAAGTCCGCCAGCAGCAAAACGAGATAAACCAGGGCCACGATGAACACGCCCACCAGCGCAAGACCGATAATGATCGAGGTCAACGCCGTCTGCCCGCTGGTCAGAATGCCCTGCAAGGTCGCGCTGATCATGCCCTCGAGCGGGCGGTTCTGGATAAACACGATCGTGTTGTCAAAGATGCCGCCCAAGTAGGTCTTGCCCGTGGACTCCCGGATCTTCGCAAAAGCTGCGGCCTTGTCGGTCTCCGGATTCTTGATGTATTCCTGCCAGGCAGTCATGAACTCCCGCCAGCCTACCTCCGAGCGGGCCTTCGAAATCGTCGCCTCTCGACTGTCAGGCATCACCGCCGCTTCGATCGAGTCCGGCATGTAGGTGCGATCCAATCGGGTGTAGGCGATGGACCGGTGAACATTTAACCAGGTCGTGTTGAGGTCATCCCCGAAGGTCTTGAGCTGCCCCCCCATCAGCGGCAGCACCTGCCAGGAGATCGCCCCCGTGGCGCCCAACACCACAACCACCGTCAGGGCAACGGCCAGTCCGCGCCGCTTGGTCGCCTGGTGAAAAGCGTTGGCGATGGGGTTGAGCAGGTACGCCAGCACGATCGCCGCGGCAAACGGAACCAGCACCCAGGAGAGATACCGCAAAACGGCCACGGTCAGCAGAAGGCCGGCCACCGTCGCGCATACCACCGCCAGCCGACGGATGTTGTCCGCCCACCGGCGACCCGGATTCCGCCGCCGCTCGTAGAAGTATCCACCCCCGGAAGACCCCATGGCGACCACCGGCTCGGGCTCCGTCGCGCCAACCTCCGGCTCCGACGCAGGCTCGGGCTCGGGCTCCCCCGCCTCCGCCGATGCCTCGACCGGGATCGTTCCCGTCTCCGCCAGCGCCTCCCCGTTCCCGTCCGTCACCAGATCGTCATCAGGCGCTGCCGACTCGGGCGCCTCGAAGAGTGCCTCGACCTCCGCTCTCGACGGGGCTTCGACGCCAACCGGCTCCGCCTCCCGACCCATCCCTTCCTCGTCGATGACCTCATCCGGAGGACCAATCGCGCCGGCATCATCCACGGCAAAAGGGGAATCATTCGCCGACTCAGGCGCCGATTCCTCGACCGGATACTCGGGCGCACCACCGGTTTGCGGCTTCGATCTGCCCAGGCGGGACTCGGTCGATTGCTGCTCGTCAGATCGATTCATCGTTTCATGCCCTCACAAAGTCAGCACCCGAAGGCTGCCCGGGTACGTCCTAATCCACCGTCTCCCTGTCGCTGCCGGTCTCGACCCCTTCACCCCGCACGTGAATCTGCATCGCTTCCCCGGCCGCGTAAGGAATCCAGCGGGCTCGCAGACCCGCCTCCTCCGCCATGTCGCGGGCCTGCACGTATACGTAAAAACTGTCGCCCCACACGTGGTACTGCACGAACGTCCGCCGGGCGTCCACCCCTCTGATCATGCGCGCGTACAGCGACTCGCCCCGCTCGAGCTGCTGATCCGTCTCGCCTTGCCGAGGCGACAGCGGCTCAAACGTCAGCAGCAGAGAATCCTTCAGGTTCTTCACCCGGATGCGGATGTACTCGTTGCCCACCACATGCGTCGCGAAGTGCAGCTCCAGACGCGGGAAGTCCGCCGTCTGGATCTCCAGCCGCGGCGTGACGATGCCCAGCAACTCCCGAACCGTGTCGTTGAAGATCTTCACCAGCCCGTCCGCGTCGAACGGATAGATCGCTCCGCCCCGACAGAAGAAAATGAGCGGCTGCAAATTAACCACCGGTTGCAGCACCGGAAGAGTCAGATCCCGGATCGGCTTGGCCTGCCGGTCCCGGTAATCCAGCGCCGCCTTCTGCTCATCCAACTTCTTCTGGGCCTCCATCACCTGCACTTCCGCTTCCATCACCTGGGTCAGCAGCGGCACGTCGCTGCGCGGCGGCAGCACGCTGGGATCCTCCGCCACCATCTCCAGATCCGGAATCAACCGCTTGATGTCCTCGACCGTGATGCCCTCCGGCAGGATCATGTACGTGTCCAGCGACCCCCAGTACGAGCTGATGCGATCGATCAGTTTCTGGATCCGCTGCTGCTCCTTGAGCGCCTCCTTGGCCGCCTCCACCTGCAGACTCTTGAGGTTGGCCAGGGCCTGAATCTGGCGCACCGTCTCAGCGACGTTGAGCTGGGTCACCGCCACGATGACGATGAGGATGCCCACCGCGTTGGTCATCGTGTCCAACAGCGAATCGAGGCTACCCACCGCCTCTGGGCGTTTCTTCCGCATACCGATCTCTCCGCAATGCCGTCCTCGCCCGAACTACCCGCCACCGCCCTGACGGAAGCTGCTGAAATCGATGGCCCCATAGCTCGGCACCGGCAGGAACCCGAACTGGATATTCATCGTCCTGGCGACCTTCTCCGCCATCTTGAAAGTCGCAACACCATCCGGCCGGATCAGGAACACCACCGATCCCGCGGTCCGGTCTCGAGCCTTCTCCAAAAACTGCCGAAACACCTGACTCGTGGGGATGTCATCCCGCCGCACCCGGGCCGCCTGCTTGTGGATGTGTACCAGCTTCTCGAGCTCGGTCAGGAAGGCCGGCGGCTCAGTGCCCTGCACCTCGCCAATCCGGGTCAGTTCCGTGTGCAGGACCAAGGCGTGCTGCGTGCAATCGACGAACGTGGCGCTGACGTTCTGGCCTCCGCCCGCGGGCTTCACCTCCGCCACCGCGCCCTCCGGCAACTCGACGTCCTTCAGTAAATCCTCAAGCTGCTGAATCTGCTCGGTGAGACTCTCGTACTCGCCCTCCAACTCCTTCAGCCGCCGAGCGGGATTCGGATGGTCGGTGCGGATGGCCAGCAGATTCTGGATGAACAGGGCCTTGGCCACCAGCTCTTGCAGCCGCAACGCGGAGTCCTCCTCCTCGCCCCGGGCAATGCTGTACGTGCCGACCGTCATACCCGCGATCATCAGCGTCAGCGTGGCCATAATGCAGGCCAGCACGCTCAGGAACGGGAAGAGCGAGACGGTCATGCCTTCAGTTTGACGTCTGGCCATGATCGATTCTCCGGGTACGGTCTCTGAACCGCCCTCCCGGTCCTTGATCTCAGGTACCCTTCACACGCCGCCAGATGCGGGACACCGCCCCGCTCCGCCGACCGTCACTGGCCGGCTCGTTGTTGTACGGAATACCCGCCCGCTCGCTCAGGTCCTTGAGTACCGGGTGCAGGTGATTCAGGCCCCGGTCGATGCCCGACAGCGTCTCCTTGAACGCGTCGGCCGTCGCCAGGATCTCCAGATTGCTGGAGAGCGTTTGCTGCATCTCGCTGAGCTTGTCGCCCCCCTGCATCAACTGGGCCAGGTGGGCAAACTGGTCAGCCAGCTTCCGCTCTGTCTCGGTCAGCGAGGCCACCAGATCCTTGCCCATCGCCGCCACCTTGGCCAACTGGTCGGCCGCCGCCCGCTGCATTTCCTCCCGTTCACGCTTCAGCTCCGCCAGCAGCTCGCGCGTCTGCTCGAACCGAGCCCCTTCCGACACGGCCACCTTCTCCTGCACGCCCTTGAGCCCTTCGCCAACGGAAGCGACCAGACTGCGGGCCGTGCTGGACAGCTCCGCCAACTGCTCCTTGGCCGACTTCTCGGTAATCTCCCGCGTCTTGTCCGCCTGCTGGCCCATCTGCCGGGTCAACTCCGTCAGCGCCTGGCGGGTGGCTTCCATGTCGCGCTGCGCGTTGCGGCCCTGCTCGGCCAGGCTCCCGGCAATCTCCTGAAGCTTCTGGGCTGAGCCCGCCTGCGAGGACGCAAACTCCTGCTGGCTGGCTCGGGCCATCTCGCGCAGGGTGTCCGCCGCCTCTTTCAACCCTTCCGCATGGGCTGCCCGCATCCGTTCCAGGTTGGCGGCGAACTTCTCCGCACTCTCCTCCGCCGTCCGGCGAACCTGCTCCGCCGTCTGCAGTTGTGCCCGGAACGCCTCGGCCAACTCGCCGCTCATCCGCCGCAACTCCTCGCGTACCGTGGTGCCGCTGCCCTTGAGACCCTCGGCCATGTCCCGCTGAGTCGCTGTCGCCTGCTCACGCAGGGTCCGCAACGATTCGGAGAACGCCCCGACCATCCGTTGCAGGTTCTCCACGTCGGCCTGCTGCTGCTGACCGGCTTGCTCCCGCACGTTGCGGAGCTCGCCGCCGATCCCGCTCACCGCCTCCCGCAGCCCGCGGACCTGGCCCTCTTGCATCTCGGCAATCTGCCGCTGTACCCGTGTGGCCGTCTCTTCCATCTGCTTGACCACGCCGGCCAGATCGCGCACCTCGGCCTCCGTCCGCTCACGCAACTTGGCGTCGATCTTCTCCCAGCCCTGCACCACCTGCTGGGTCACCGTGGCGCTGAGTTGCTCGAAGTGCTTGCCCGACTCCGCCTGGGCGGCGCCCGTTTGCTTCTGGATGGCCTGCAGGTCCTGGGCGATCACCGCCACCGATTCCTTCATGCTCCGCACCTGACCCTCCTGCAACTGAGCGATCTGCTGCTGGATGCGAGTCGCCGTCTCCTCCATCGTCTTCGTTGCCGCCGTCGACTGCTGGAGCTGCGACGCCTGCACCTGCTTGACCTGTTCCATGAACTCGCGCCGCTCGCCGGCCACGGAGTCCAGCACGGACTGGATCTCCTTCACCTGGTGTCCCTGGGTCTCGCGAAGCTGGGCGTTGATCGCCTCCCAGCCTTCGACGACCTTCTGTGAAACCGCGCCGCTGAACTCGGCGATCTGCTTGCCCCAGCCGGCCTGCGTCGCGCCGGCCTGGTCGCGCATCTCCCGCAGCGTCTGCAGGAAAGCATTGCTCATGCCTTGCAGCGATTTGGCGTCCGCCTCGTGCTGCTCCTTCGCCTGGGTCTGAATCGTTCGCAGGTCGCCCGACAGCTTGCCGACCACGTCCTGGAAGTTCCGAACCTGCGTCTCCTGCAGGCCGGCAACCTCCTTCGAAACCCGTCCGGTCATCTCGGTGATCGCCGCCGTCGTGCTCGCCAACTGCTGGCCCTGCGCCTCCTGGACCTGCCGCACCTGCTGAACGAACGTCTGCCGCTCCGCGGCGATCTCCTCGGCCAGGCTGCGGATGCCCGTCAACTGCTCCGCCTGACTCTCCTTCAACTGCTGGTTGACGTTCTGCCAACCCTCCACCACCTGTTGGCTGACGCTGGCTCCGGCCTTCTGCAGGTGGAGCGTCCAGTTCTTGAATTCGCCCTCCTGGGCCGCCATCGCCGCCCGGACCGACTCCTTCACCCAGTCCTTGCTCGGCAACGCCGCCTGCACCGCCTGCTTCACCGCGTCCAGCATCTGGTTTTGCTGGCCCGCCGAGTCCTCCAGCCGCGGAAGCAGGTTCTCCACGCAGTAGTCGTCCACCTGCGACAGCAGATCCTCTTCCACCTTCTGAAGGGCCCGCGCAGGGAACACGATGAACAGACTGAGCACCAGGGCGATCAACGTCGTGTCGAACGCCACCGCCAGACCCATGGTCACCGTCCCCAGGGCGTCCTTGATGACCGTCAGGTCGGTGGCCGCCTCCAACGCCGAACGGAAACCTGTGACCGCGTGCCCGATACCGTACACCGTACCGATAAACCCCAGAATCGGGACGGCCCAGCCCAGCACGCCGAGCATCGAGTAGCTCGACTGAACCATGGACGAGTCCAGGTCCCCCTGTACCGTAACCATGGTCGACGCTTCCCGTACGTTGCCCCGGGCCTTGAAATGATCCAGGGCCCGCTGGATGCGATCGACCAGGAAGCTCGAGCCGGGGCGGATCGACAGCCCGGAGACGTGCTGCCTGAACATATCCACGTTCTCAGCATTGATCCGCCGGGGTAGTCGATCGGGAAGGATGTCCAACTCCACCACGCGACGCTGACGTGTCAGCTTTCGGTACTTGATGAACAGAATCGCCTGGGCCCAGAGGAACAGCAGAATGATGCCGTGCACGACGTAGGTGCGCTCGGCCATCAACTCGTACCAGCCGTGGGCCGCGCTCTTCAGCGGGTAGACCAGCAGGCCGTAGAACGCCACCGTCAGTCCAACGGCAATCAGGACCGTCAGGGCCATACTCGGGTTGGTGCCGTCCGCCTTCGCATCCGCTTCCTGCGGTTTCGCCTTTCCCCTCGCGGGGCCGGGTGCCGGGATCCTCGGGGGTCCTTGGGCCGGGCTGGCGACTACTTTTTCCTCTGCCATCGCTTGTTCCTCTGCTCAGCAGCTCTTGAGTACAGAAACCTTATCCATTTCTCACGGCCCCCTGCGCAAGGAGACCGACTGCCACGCACACACGTCAAGACCCACGACCGCCTCCCACCAGTGGCCACCGAGCCCCTGGAGGCATCGTCGGGCTGGATCATCACAGCCGGCAGGATGTTAGATACGGCGAGAGGTGATTTCTCGGCCCACGCGACCCCGTCCCGTGGCAGGCCCCCCTAACCGCTGGCCCCACCACAGGTCTGCTCCCGACTCAGTCCTCACGACGTACGAGCCCGAATACTGAGAACGTCCTGCAATATCGAACTGCGTACTTTTTTGCGGGGATGGGATCGCGACAACTTCAGGCGCGCTGGCCCGTCCATCCTGCCACGACATCATCACTCGTCCGAGAGGACCGAAAACACCGCTTCCGTACCTTGTACTATAAAGACTTGCCCGACTTTCTGCAACCATGTTCCCCGGCCCCCCAAGTATCCGCCGGCTCCCCCAGCCCGTCACGGCCAGGATGCCCCGTTGCTACGAACGCGGGACCAAGTAAAGCAAGGCTGACCGCAGCTCCGGGCAGCCACCCCGCACTGCAGCGCCACCCGCCTCTCTTGAACATCACCCGTTGGGCCGCTAAGCTGTCGGCTTCGCGGATCGCCATGGGCGGTCCGCCGTAACTCCTTTGAGAAAAGGGTATTACATGAACCGGGCCATTCCACCCCGCGTCATCGAGATGGGCAAGAACATCGTGCGTATGACCACCGCTGCCGGCTCCGGGCACCCTTCGAGCGCCCTATCCCTGGTGCATGTGGTGGGGGCGCTCATGTACAACCAGATGCATTACGACCCGGCCAACCCCTGGCACCCGGGCAATGACCGGCTGGTGCTCAGTGAAGGGCACGCGGTCCCGGTGGTGTACGCGGCCTACGCGGATCTCGGCGGCGTGGTCGGTCGGTCGCCCGAAAGCCAGCGGGCGCTGACGCTGGACGACCTCCTGACGCTCCGGGAACTCGACAGCGTGCTGGACGGGCATCCGAACCCGGCCGAAGGGTTCCCCTTCTTCGACGCGGCGACGGGATCGCTGGGCCAGGGCCTCAGTGTCGGGGCGGGCCTGGGACTGGCGGCCCGGCTTGCCGGCCTGGATAAGCGGATTTTCGTCATCATCGGAGACGGCGAGTGCCGCGAGGGCCAGATCTGGGAGGCGCTCGACTTCATCGTGGATCACGATCTCACCTGCGTGTGCCCCATCTTCAACTGCAACGGGCAGGGGCAGGCGGACTACGTGTCGCCGCAGCAGTCGGCCAAGACGCTGGCCGGCAAGCTGAAGGCGTACGGGTTCAAGGTCGACGTGGTGGATGGGCACGATCTGGGCGAGGTCACCCGGGCACTGAAGAAGGTCGGCAAGAAGGGCAAACCCACGGCGGTGGTGGCCAAGACGGAGAAGGGCTGGGGGGTCAAATCGCTCAAGGCACACACGAACCACGGCAAGCCGTTGCCCACCGCCGACGTGGACGCAGCCATTGAGAGCTTGGATCGGACGGCGGCGAAGTTGGAGATCGTGCCCTGCGAAGTGGTTCCGCGACCCCGGGCACCGCGTTCCGCGACCGTCCCGGATCGAGCGGCGAAGATCGTGCTGGGCCCGTTCGCGGAGGCGATGGAGCGGGCGGGCATGAGCGAGGCGGTGGCCAAGAACAAGCTGTCGACGCGGCGGGCGTACGGTGCGGCCCTGCTGGCCCTGGGGCACGCCGACGATCGGATCGTGGCGGTCGACGGCGACGTGAGCAACTCGACCTTTGCCGACCTGTTCGCCCGGGCGTTCCCGGGGCGGTTCTTCGAGTGCAAGATCGCCGAGCAGAACATGATTTCGGTGGCGGTCGGGCTGGCGGCCGGCGGGTTGATCCCGTTCGCCAGTACGTTCGCCAAGTTCCTCTCCCGGGGTTACGACCAGATCGAAATGGCGGCCATCACCCGAGCGAACGTGAACCTGGTGGGCTCGCACTCGGGGGCCTCGCTGGGGGCGGACGGGCCGAGCCAGATGAGCTTGCCGGACATGGGCTTCTTCCGCGGGTACACCCAGGCGGAGGATGGGCGGGGCAACCGGGCCGCGGTCATCTTCCACCCCGCGGACGCCGTGGCGGCCTACCGGCTGACCGAGTTGGCGGCCAATACGCCGAACCTGTGCTACGTCCGTACCCACCGGCCGGACGTGCCGCTGATCTATTCGCAGGATGCGGGCTTTACGATCGGCGGCTCATGCCAGTTGACGGAGGGCGACGGCCCGACGGTTGTCTCGAGCGGCTACATGGTCACCGTGTGCATGGAGGCGGTGCGGGAATTGGAGGGTTCCGGGCTGCGGTGCAACCTGTTCGACGCGTACTGTCTGCCGCTGGATGCCGAGCCGATCCTGGCCGCGGCCCGGCGGGCGAATGGCAAGATCCTGGTCGTCGAGGACAACTTCGTCGGCGGGTTCTACAGTGCGCTGGCGGAAGCGGCGGCTGAGGCGGGCGACGTCCGCGTGTTCGGGCTGACCTGCCCGCGCGTGCCCAAGTCGGGCAAGACGGGCGACGTGGTGCTCGCTTCGCTGGGGCTCGGGCCGCAGGCGGTTGTCGGGCGAGCGCGGACGCTGGCGTAAGCGGGGATCGGGGGTCGGGGATCGGGGATCGGGGGTCGGGGATCGGGGGTCAGGGATCGGGGGTCAGGGATCGAGAGACAGACGAGCCGGGGACGCAAGTCCCCGGGTGAGAGCGGGGGGCGGGGATCGGGCAACGAGCCCCAAGCGCTAGCGCCGGGTTGCGCGTGGAGGATCGGCGGCCGTGTGCCACTGCTCTTTGAGCAGTGCGGAACGCGTGCAACGTCCGGGGATCGCAAATTCGAGTTTGCAGATTCCAGATTGGGCGTCGGGGGAGCGGAGGTCGCGGATGGCGGCGTTAGGGACATCCAGAAAAAGAGCTGCGTCCCCTTCTTTCCGCATCCGAGTAACCCCGGAGCATCACCACTGGCAGGCCGTTATGCGAGATGGCGGCATCATCTGTCGCAGAAGTACTTGACTTCGAGAGCGGCGCGGATAAATAATGGCGTCAGGGTCGCCAGCAATAGAAGGAGGAGACAGCATAATAGATGCTCAATGACACTAAGGCTCCATCTTCTCCAGAACGGTTTAACGCAAAGGATCAACGCAACAGGCAAGGCGAGACATCGTACAAGATAGTCATAGTATCCCTGTGGCCTGGGGACGGTCGTCAATAGGCCGCAGCCGAAGAGGCATACTGCCAGGTATAGCTGAATCCGGAGGGCTACAGTTGGCTTCCCTCCCTGCCAAAGTCCATCAGCAAGATCCGAGGCACGAAGAAATGTCGAAGGATGTGCCGGGTCGAAGACCGTTCCGCATTCCGGGCAGCGGTTCTCGGGCAACCCATCGAGCACATACTGGCATTGTCGGCAGTACATGGTCGGCTTGGCAGGCTGCCGCGGCGGTGGCATCATGACTCAATTATTCAGAGATATCGTTGATCGTCAAGGGCCGGCTCGCCTGATCTTCCATCGGCGTTTATCGGCGTCCACTCGTCTCGGCGTAGCGAGGCGGAGCCGGATCGGTGTCGGGAGGCGCCTGAAAACCAGCCAGGTAGAGGCGCCCTAAACCCAGCCAGGGGCGAAAAAGGGGCGAAAAAGGGGACGCAGCTCATTGTTCTTGCCGGGGGGTCGGTTTTGCCGCTTTGCGGGGCCGGCCGCGGGGGCGAAGGGTGTATTCCAGTCCGAGCTGGACAGCGGAGAAACAAAGGGAGAAACAAAGGGGACGCAGCTCATTTTTCTTGGGGGGTTGGTTTGGGCGGTTTGCGGGGCCGGCCGCGGGGGCGGAGAGTGTATTCCAGTCCGAGCTGGACCGCGGTCCGGGTTGTCCAGGCGGGTAAGCCGAAGGGCGTGCCGCGCCGGACTGCCCTGTGGAGGGCGTCCATCTCCTCCGGGCTCTGCGCTTGGTTGCGTCCCCTTTTATTTCGGCGACGCTACGGGCAGAGGGCAACGGTGGTGTTGAGGCGGTTACGGACGGCGACCAGATCGAGGATGTTGACCAGCCCGTCGCTGTTGACGTCGGCCGGGAAGGTGCCGGTGTCCGCGGGGAGGTTCAATACATTCCGCACCGTCACGAGGTCGAGGACATTCGCCGCCCGGTCGCCGTTGACGTCGCCCGCCAGCACCCCCAGGCAAAGCGTCTCGGTGACCGGCGAGAACGGCGACTGGGCGTAAGTGATTCCAGGGAACGTCACGGTCAGCGGCACGGCGTTGGGCACGCCGGCCAAGTCGGCCACGAGGGTGTGGCCCTGGACCTGCAACGTGGTGACGGTGCCGGTCGAGAGTTGCACGTCGGCAGGGGTGGCGGCGAGCTGCTGGATCGGCTGATCGAAGGTCACCACCAGTTGCGTGGGGCCGCCGAGGCGCGATTCGACGGGCGCGGGGCCGAGCAGGTCGAGGTCAAACGGGCCGGCAAGTCCGTGCTCGCGGCGTGAAACGGCAGTGACCATTGTCGGAACCCTCAGGGCGGCCAGGCCGTTGATCAACCCAAAGCCGCGAGCGTTGGCGGGGTCGGTGGTCCCGAAGGTCACGTAGTAGTCGGCGGTCAGGCAGAGGGCATCGCGCATCTGGCGTACGGACCAGTCCGGGTGGGCCTGAACCAGACAGGCGACCACGCCGGCGACCAGCGGCGTGGCGAAGGACGTGCCGTTGCCGCCGCTGTAGGCGCCCACGCCGCCGGCGCTTGCTCCCCAAGTCGAGATACCGCGAGCCACCACCTCCGGCTTGACCCGCCCGTCGGCGGTGGGGCCGCGCGAGCTGAAGCTGGCCATGCCTCCTCCGGAATCGACCGCACCGACGCTGATGACATCGAAAGCATCGGCCGGGGCGATCAGGGACGGCCCGGTCCCGCCCGAGTTGCCGGCGGCGGTGCAGCAGAGGACCCCGTTGGCGGTGGCGACGTTGACCGCGATGGTGGTCACGGCGGTCAGGCCGTCGAGGTCGGCCTGGGTGTACCAGTCGATGTAGCCGAGGGATGAGGTGAGCACGTCGGCGCCGCGGGCCTCGGCGAATTCGAGGCCGGCGACGAACCAGTCCTCTTCGATGGGCACTTCCTGGGAGATGTCCTCGGTCTTGCAGAGAATCAGGTCGGCCTCGTAGGCCGGCCCGTAGAGCATGCCGTCTTTGAGGCCGGCGGCGACGCTGGCCACCTTGGTACCGTGGTCGTGCTGGCCGGTCGGATCGCCCGGCTGGTTCTGGGTGTTTCCGTCGTTCTTGACGAAGTCCCACTCGGCGACGATACGGGCGACGTCGATCGATTCATGATCCTTGTAGAAACCGGTGTCCAGCACCGCGAGGATGACGCCGGCCCCGGTGTAGCCGAGATCGTGCAGGGCCACGGCGTTGATCTGGTTGAGCTGGGCCAGCGACGAGCCGTAGTTGAGGGCCGAGGTGGACGTGGGTGCCGGCTCGAACAGGTGATCCGCAGCGGCCGCGTCGTGGGGCACGAGGGGCTCGATCCGCCGGCCTTGGCCGACGGGCAGGATGTCGCGGACGAAGGGCAGGGCGGCGATCGCCTTGACCTGGTCGCGCGTGGCGCCGGCACTGACCGCGTTGAGCCAGCGGCTGGTGACGCGGATGGCCGCCCCGGTGCGGGTCACGGCCTCGACGTAGCGTGCCTCGACGGGCAGGTCCTGCGTGTCGAAGAGGCCGGGCCGGGTGCGGCGCAGGCGACGGCGTTCGACCGCACGCGCGTCGTACGTGGTCGCGAGTTGTGCGTGGCTGTCCGCCGCCAGGGGAGCGTGCTCGAAGGCTCCGGCAGGCGTACCGTCCTTATCCGCGAACCGGACCCATACGTTCACCGTCGGGCTGGACGGTTGCGCGTCGAACTGGCGCCATACCTGCGGGTGGATCGTGGCCGCGGAGGAAGCGGACAGCGCCGCGGGCAGTGCCAGGGCGCTACTCATGCAGATCGCGATCGCCATACGTTTCATCGGCGGACCTCCCTGGGCTATTATACACGGCGGGAGGCTTGACAGCGCACGGCAAGGTGCGATAAGCCACCGTTTTCGAGTCACACAAGGGAGTCAACATGGACATGCACAGGTTCGCGGCGGCAGTGGTCGTGGTGTGCGGGTTGTGGTTATCGGCCCAGGTGGGCGGACAGGAACCGGCGGCCCCCGCGCCGCCGGCCGACTCAACGTACAACGTGCGCGACTTTGGGGCAGTGGGCGACGGTCAGAAGGATGACACCGCGTCGTTCCAGGCGGCCCTGGACACGGCGGGAGCGGCGGGCGGCGGGATCGTGCTGGCACCGCGGGGCACGTACCTGATCGCCGGTCGGCTGAAGGTGCCCATGGCGGTGACGCTGCGCGGGATCTTCTCGTCCGTGCCTGCGCACGCGGGGATCCGCGACAAGGGGCACCAGCCGCGGCCGGAGTACGGCACGACGTTGCTGGCGGTCGCCGGTGAGGGGAGCGAGAACGGCCCGCCCTTCATCGAGCTGACCACCAACGCCACGCTGCAAGGGGTGGTCATCCATTACCCCCGCCAGGCCGCCGATCAAAGCCCCAAGCCATACCCGTACACCATCGCCATGCGCGGCAACAACCCGGCGGTGCTCGACGTCGAGCTGCTGAATCCCTACAACGCGATCGACGCCTCGCGGAACCAGCGGCACCTGATCCGCAACGTGCACGGGCAGCCGCTGCGCCGCGGCATCTACGTCGACCACATCTACGACATCGGGCGGATCGAGAACGTGCACTGGAACCCGTGGTGGTCGATGAGCGAGCCGGTGATGAAATTCATGGCGGAGCAGGGTGAGGCGTTTGTTTTCGGCCGGACCGACTGGCAATACGTGCTCAATACGTTCTGCTTCGGGTACCGTTTCGGTTACCGGTTCATCCGGACGCCGAGCGGCGTGTGCAACGGCAACTTCCTGGGAATCGGGGCGGACGATTGCCGGGAGGCGGCGATCATCGTCGAGGAGAGCGCCCCCATGGGCCTGCTGATCACCAACGGCGAGTTCGTCAACTTTCAGGGACCGGACCCGACTAAGATCATCGTGGGGCCGAAACACGCCGGCAGCGTGCGGTTCGTGAACTGTGCGTTCTGGGGGCCGAACCATCAGATCGCCCGGATTGCCGGTCGGGGCACGGTGGGGCTTTCGGACTGCACCTTCATGCAGTGGGATCGCGGCAACGAAGGCCGAGCCGCGATCCAGGTGGAGAGCGGTACCGTCCTGATACGCGGGTGCGAGTTCCGCGAGGATCGGCCGCAGATCAGCCTCGGGCCCGACGTGCGGCGGGCCGTGATTATGGGCAACGTGTTCACCGGTGCCGAGCGAATCGCCAACCAGAGCACCGGCGACGTGCAGATCGGGCTGAATGCGGCGGGAGAGTGAATGAGTGCTGAGTGATGAGTACTGAGTGATGAGTGAGGCGCCGCAGCCGCCGCATGATCCGTCCGCGCCATGGGCACGCCCCGTCCCGATGGCTCGTCCCATCCTCCTCGGGCCGGATGTTCCCTTCGCCCCGTCCTCATCCGCCGCAGCGTACGACTGGCCGCCGTTGCTGCCCCGCTGGCGAGCCCTGGTGGACCTGCTGGTGCTTGCGGGCTTCATCGTTGCCGCGATCGTGAGCGTCGCGGTGTTCGACGTTTTACCGGAGACCGCCGACCCGCGATGGCAACAGGTGGGCTTCAGTGGGCTCATCGGGATCGCCGCTCTGGGGAGCTGCATCCTGGTGCTGCTGGTCGGCCGGCATCGGGCGGCCTCCATCGGGTGGACGAGCCGGGAACTGCCGGTCAACATCGCCCTCGGCCTCGGGGCCTTGATGCTCTTCTACCTGATCTGCATGACCGCTGCCGTGTCCGTCACCATGCTCATACCCGATTTGCTGACCGGTCCATCCACCGCTCAGCAGGCCATCGAAGAGACCTTCCCGCCGATGAGTGTCGCCATGATCCTGCCGCTGGCCCTCTTCGTCGCCGTGTGGGAGGAGGTCGCTTTCCGCGGCCTGGTCCTGACCCGTATGTTCGCCCTGCTGCGCCGCTGGTGGCTGGCCATACCCGCCGCGTCTCTGCTCTTCGGCGCTCTGCACCTGTACCAGGGCCTCCTGGCCGTCGCATTCACCACGATCCTGGGGGCGATCATGAGCTGCCTGCTGGTCTGGCGGCGCAGCCTCGTACCCGCGATCACCCTGCATTGGCTGCACGACGTGCTGATCTTCGTGTTGCTGGGGTGGATGTCGACGAGTTGGAAGTAGGAGGTGAGAAGTTAGAAGTGAGAAGTGAGAAAGTTCGCAGGCTGGCGCATCCCGATGCCGCGGTGGGCGGCGCACTCCATAGGAGCACCGCTGGAGCGTTTCACGTCATTGCGTAGCGGCCGGTGGATTCTCAGGCACTGTAGCATGACCACCGGGCACGAGGAGCCGAGACTCTGCGCCAGTCCCTGAGGATAAAAGGATTTGAACAGGAGGAAACAGAGGAAACAGAGAAGAGTCCGCATTCTCCGTTTGCTCGGTTACCTCCTGTTCAAAACGGCTTTGGGATTGCACATGCTTTCCGGTCTCTTACTCGGCTCGCGGCGAACAGGTGCCCGGCAATTCTGCTACAGTGTCAGTTTTCAGGGAACACGCCGGTCGCCACAGGGGGCGACCGCTACGGTAAACCGTGCCAGGCGTCAGCGGTTGAGCTTGAGGAGCTGGTCGAGGTCGCGGGGAGCGTTGGTGGCGGTGACGGTGCAGCGGTGGACGATGGACTGGCCGGGCTGAAGTTCGGCGTACCAGCCGCGCTGGCGGTCGACGGGTCGGCCCTCGACGCCGCCGGTCATGGGTTCGAGGGCCCCGGTGTAGGAGCCGCCGGGGCCCCAGTGCTGCCAGTTACCCAGTCGGGCGTAGTCGGCGGCCGGGTACTCGATACGAAGACCGAAACCGCGTTTGCGGTTGACCACGCCGCAAGTCACGAGGCCTTTGGGGTCGGGCCGGGGGTCGATGTAGGTGAAGACTTCGCCGGGACCGCGGTGGGTCTCCTGCGGGTCGGGGGCGGCGCGGAAGTCCTTGCGCTTGGTGAACCAGGCGACGCTGTCGCCGCGATTGGTGAGTTTGCCGTTGTAGCAGTAGGTGCTGGCTCCGGGCTCGAGCAGCGGGTAACCGAAGTTGATGTGCAGGAGCCAGGCGTGGGGCACGGGGCGGTTGTCGCGATTGAGGAACTCGTCGTGGACGCGGATGGTCGGCTCGCCGAGGGTGCCGCTGATGGTCCGGCGAAGCTCGACGTTGGGGCCGAAGACGCGGGCGGTGCGCACGATGCCGGTGATGCTCATGTCGAGCCGTTGTCGTGCGGGGTCGGGGTTGACGATGGACTCGATAGCGGCCCGGGAGTGGGAGTGGGTGCCGTGGAGCCCGTACTCGGTGCCGTCCTCGACGAAGGGGCCGCCGGTGTTGAGCGGGCCGCAACTGACGAGCAGCCCGCCGTAGAAGCCGCGCAGCCACTCGATGTGACGGTTGTAGCTGGGCGACGGGGCGGTGACGCCGGTGTAGGAGTGCCAGGTGAGTGACTGGCCGAGGAACTCCGCGTCGGCAATGTCCAGGCCGCGGTCGATGACCACCTTGTAGCGCAGCCCGCCGCCGGTGTTGACCCAGGCGATGCGGACGCCGCGGCCGGGACCGTCGTCGAGGACGGAGGTCTCAATGCCGCCCAACTGGGCGGGGTCGATGACGGGTACGTTGACGAAAGGCTGGTTCTTCGGGGCAGTCCGGGCCATGGGGGGGTACTCCTGTGAAACGGCCTACCGGGCGGGGCTCACTGATCAGGCTCGGCGGTGGCGGTCAGGCCGCAACTGGCGAATTGCTCGACGTACAACTCGGCCCGTTCCCGGTGGGTGACGAGCAGCATGGCGACGCCGGTCTTGTGGGCTTCGAGCATGCAGACGGTGGCCGCATGCTCATTGAGGGGCGTGAGCCGGCAGATGATCTTGACGACGTCCTCGCAGGCGTTCTTGTCGTCGTTGTGGAGGAGGACTTTCCAGGGCGGCAAGGCGCGCGGCACCGGCTGCTTCGGCAGCTTCCGCCGTTGCTTGCTCGGCTGAGCCTGCACCGCACTGTCGTTCGTCTGTTCCCGTTCAACCTGATCCGACATTGCCCTTTCTTCCCTGCCGCAGCCCTCCAGGCTCCGGGCGTTGTCACCCGGATGGCCACCCGGCGCGGCAAGCGGGTCGACCAGCGAGACGGCATTCACCTGCCGGCTGCCCTCGGCGGACAATCCATTTTAGCAACGCCCGGAAATGTTTTCCACGGTTAAGCCGTGCGAGCACAGGACCGATACCCCCTACGGCGGTGTGGGCATTCCAGGGTCTACCTGGGGGGATCTGACTGTTGCGCTGCGCGATCACACGGCCGACGCGGATCATCACGGTGTTGCTGGCCGGCGCGGTCGCCATGGTGGGCTACGCCCACGGCGGGCGGTCGCTCGCGGCCCGAGACGAGCCGTCACCTGCGGGAGGCCCGACCCAGGGGGACACCGCCCGCATCCTGGTCACTTGCGATGGAAGCACCCCCGCTGCTGCGGACGGCGGACTCACGCTGCACGCGGCCCTCGCCAGAGCGGCGGCCGACGCGCGCGCCAACGTCATCAGCTTCGATCCCCGGGTCTTCCAGGGAAGCCGTACCGCCCTGGCGCTCCGGGAGCCCCTCATGCTCAGCGAGGCGGCGGGCGGAGAGGATCGTATCGATGGGCGTGTCGGCACGGACCGAATCACGCTCGACTTCTCGGGGTGCCCCGATGCAGGCCTGGTCGTGGGCGCGCAGGCCGGCCTGGGTCTCCACCACATCACCATCACGGGAGGCGGGCAGCGGGCCATTCTGATCAAGGACGGTGGACGGCTGAGCCTGGATGCGGTCACGGTCCAGGGCAGCCGGGGACCGGGGCTGGCCTTGTTCGGGCACGCGCGCGCGACGCTGCACCGTTGCCTGGTGACCGGCCACCGAACGCATGGGCTGGAGCTTCACGAAGACGCCGTCGCGACGCTGACCGACAGCCGCCTGGCGGGCAACGATCAGGCCGGACTGGCCGGCTTCCATACCTCCAGAGCCCACCTGGACAACTGCATCCTGAGCGACAACGGCCAGTGGAACGTGGTGCTGACCCACACCGCCGGGGCGCAGCTCACCGCCTGCCGGCTTGAAGGCGGCGGGTTCGCGAGTGCGGACGTGAGCCAACGCGCGTCGCTGACCCTGACAAGCTGCACCGTCGCCATGGGACGGCGGTTCGGGCTGTTTGTCACCGGACAGGCCGGGGTGCACCTCACGGACACGCGGCTGCGGCAGCACGCCGGTCGGGGTATCGAGCTGCAGGACCAGGCGACCGCCCGGCTCGACCAGTCGCGCATCGAGGCCAGCGGGGACTACGGTGTGATCCTGTTCGGCCGCTCGCAACTGACGGCCGATCAGACCGCGTTCCTGTACAACGGGGGGCACGGCGTCAGTCTGCGCGACCAGGCGACAGGCGCGTTCCAGGGATGCGTGTTCGCGGGCAATCGCTACAGCGGCATCGGGTGCCTGGACGCGGGAGCGGGCGGACGCATGTCGGCCCGGGCGTGCGTCTTCCAGCAGAACGGCATGCGGCCGATCTATCGTGGGCCGCTGCACCTTGATCCCCTGGTGCCCACTCCGGTACGCATCGAGGATGCGCTGGTGCATTGCCTGGCGGAGCCCGAGGCCCAGGTCGATCTGTACCTGGATCGTGCGGGCGAGGCGGCCCGGTACCTGCGGACGATCAGCGCAGATCAACGGGGGCGGTTCACGGTCGATTGCCGCGAGGTGCCGGCCGGCTGGGTGATGACCGCGGCGGCGACGGTGCGCGGCTCGACGAGCGAGCTCAACGTGATTGCCGGCTCGCCCGCCCCGGTGTTGCTCGCCGCCCTGCTGGGGCAAACCGGACCGTTCTCCGACCTCGGTGGGCCGGTGCGGTTCGACGCCCGGCTGCGGCGCTGGCCTACGGGCACACACCTGGTGTTCCATGTCCCCGCCATGCCGGCTCCGACCGTCGGCCGGTATGCCGAGTTCCTGGTTCGTCGCGTGGAGGAGTGGACGGGCGGCAGCTTGTCCGCGGAGGTGCAGACCACCGCCTTACCGGCGGTACCGGCGGAGGCGGTGGTGATTCCCATCCGCTACCTGCCCGCCGAGACGCCCCCGCTCGAAAGTCGCGGCGGAGTGACTTTCATGAAATGGACCGCCGAGGGCCGGTTCGTACGGCCGATGGAGATCCTGCTCGCGATCGCCCCCGAGCCGGCCGAGACCTGCCCGCGCATCCTGGCCCACGAGGTCGGGCACACGCTGGGCCTGTGTCACGTGCGTGCGGGGCTGCTATCGCGGATGCAGGGCTCGGTCGCACCGGACGCGGCGGGCCTGGTCAACGACTTCTCCCCCATGTTCACCTTTTACGATGTGCAGGCCCTGCACGTCCTGCACGACCGTCGCACCCGCCCGGGCGCCACGCTGGCCGACCTCGCCGCTCGCGGACTCGTTCCGGCCTCGCCGTCGCTGCAACTGGCCGAGACGCCTGCCGCCCCACCGCAGCCCACCTTCAGCCCGCCAGCCCCGCAGCTCCAGCGCCCCGACCGGCCGCATCCATGAAGTCAGTCAGGGGTTAAGATCCTTGGTGTGGAACATGTGCGCGATTTGCGCGCATGTGTGCGGTGTGCCACTGCTCTGTGAGCAGTGCGCCTGGGAATCTACCGCCGGTGGACGCCCGCACCGGCGAGACGCCGGTGCCACACCGGTTGGGGCCTGCGGCCGCGGGTCCGTGACCTCCGATTCTTGGATTCGGCAACCGATTGTGTGACAATTCGGTCCCCTGTCCGTCAAGTAGGGTAGAGGACACGATGTTGATGGGGATGCCCGTTCCAGGGGACGCGCCCAGCCGTCACTCCGCAGATGCGGAGGGCGGCACTTGCTCGCTTCGCGCGGAGATCGTGGGCACACATGCGTCGGCCGTTCTGGCCGTATGCCTGGCGAATACGCGAAGAGCCCAGGACGCAGAGGATCTCATGCAAGAGACATTTGTCAAAGCCTTCGGCAGCCTGGGGCGTCTGCGGGACCACGAGCGGGCACGAGCGTGGCTGCTGCAGATTGCCCGGCGCGTGTGCATCGATCACTACCGGAGCAAGAGGCCTGCCGGCCCTCTTCCGGAAGATGTGCCGGCCCGCGCCGAAAGCCGCGATCCCCGAATCGATCGCCTGCACGCGGCCCTCGACAAGCTGCCTGCGGATTATCGCGAGACGATCAGTCTCTATTACCTGGATGGCCGTGATTGTGCGGGGGTGGCCGCGACCCTGGGGATCTCTCCGGGGGCGGTCCGCACGCGACTGCTTCGCGGCCGGGTCATGCTGTACGACCTCCTGGCGGAGGACCAGACATGAAAAGTGCTAACCAATGCCTCACGGCTCGCGAGGACATCGCCGCCCTGGTGCTGGGCGAACTGGATCCCGCAGCCGCCGAGCGGCTCAATGAACATTGTGAGAACTGCGCATCCTGCCGGAGCTTTCGCGAAGCCTTGGCGGGCCAGGAGGAGGAGCTCCGATTCACCTTCGACGTGATCGCGCGCGGCGTCGGGCGGGTCGAGCAGCTCGTCGAACGTTTCGACGAGCCGTCTGACAAGTCCACAACCCGGGCCTGCTCCAGATCGAGGAGGCTCGTTGGAGGATTCTACGCCATGCGACATTCCAAGAAGATGCTGGCGGCCGCAGCCGCCCTGGCCATTACGTTCACCGGTCTGGCCTCGTGGCTCATGCCGGGGCGCTCCACACCCGGGCTCGCTTTCGGCCAGGTGATGGAACAGCTCCGCGTCTTTCGGCCGTATTCCTGCACGTACACTTTTGAGTACGAGGGCAAGCCGCCGCTGATCTACCGCGAGATGCGGCTGAGCCTGTCGCGCCGGCGAGAGCATCGGGCGGACGGGACCATCTACGTGTTCGACATGTCCGGCCAGCCTGTCCGGATTCTCACGCTTCACCCGGACAAGAAAACCGCGATCGAAGAGGCGCTCGTGAACGAGGGGCCCCGTAGCGACCCGGACATGCTCAGGATTGTGGCCGGCATGTCTGACGGCACCGCGGAGGATTTGGGTGTCCAGAAGGTGGACGGGCGGCTTGCCCAGGGCTTCCATCGGCCGGACCCGGTGAACGAGTTCACCATCTGGGCCGATCCCGAAACCGGCCTGCCGACCCGCATCGAAATCGTTCAGCCACGGGTGGCACGCAAGGTTATCCTGACCGATTTCGATTTTGACACACCGCTCGACGAGTCGCTGTTCGCCACCACCGCCCCGCCGGGGTATACGGTCAGCCGGAATGAGAACACATTCCAGACCGCCGTCGTCACCACCGGAGAAATGGCCGAACGGTCGACCTTCAAGACCTATGTTTTCTCGAAGCCCCCGGCCTGGACGCATCCGATGCAGATCGTCGAGGCGACGGACCCGGCCAGCCCCGGCCACTGGATGTATTTGGCCGCGGCGAGGTCGAGTGCTGAGGATGGCCGTCATGTGGTCCTGGCCCAGTCCCACACGTTCAATACCGCACTGGCCTCGAAGATCAGGGAGGGCCAACTGATCTACACCTCGCCAAACGGTTTCAAGGTATGGTGGAGCAGCGCCCGGGAGAAGTGGTTCGCGCAGATCCTGCTCCAGAGTGCGCAGGACATCATCCAGGATGCCCCGTCGGCAGAGCGAACCGGGTATGCCCTCGAATCTCCCGCCGGCACGTTCCCCCTGCTGGCCATCAACGGGGCGATCAGCGATGACGAGCTCCACGGCCTCGTGGACAGCCTGGTCGCCGCGGAGGAGGTCCCGGAGCCTGAGCCCGGCGCGTGACTGCCGTACCTACCAAACCCACAGCCCCGCCGCACAGGGCGCTTCACCGAAGATCATCGCGAGCCCACCTCCGCCGCGGCGGGGATGGGCCACGCGGCCTGCACCGGCGAGACGCGGCTCGACCGAACTCGCCGAGGTCCGGTGCCACACCGTTTGCGGCCTGCGGCCGCGTGAGGTGAACCGGGCAGTGGAGATCGGGTGGGGCGAGGGGTATAATTGAAGATGCCGGGCCTGCCGGATGCGGCGGCACTTCGTGGGGTGTCGCGGTTGCGGACCACGTCTGGGCTCCCGGTCTGATGAACAACGCTTATGCCCCTGGTAACACTGCTCATTAACGGGCCGCTCGGCGGGGGAAAAACGACGGTCGCACGACTGATTGCCGAGCGGGTGCTGAAGCGCCCGGTGCACCTGCTGCGGCTCAAGGCGGCCCACGACGGGTATACCAACGCGGTGCTGCGCCAGGAGGCCACGGCGGGCGATCCCCAGGTCAACGGTTGGGCGTCGGTGCACCAGGCCAGCTATACGCCGGACCGCGTCTTCGAGACGATCCCGGAGGCGTTGCGGGCGGTCCGGGAGCTTGAGCGGCGAGGCTTCACCATCGTCGAGGCGGAGGGGGATCCGGTGATCCGCCATGCCTATCCCTGGGACTACCGCGCGTTCGTCATGGCTTCGCCGCAGCAGGTCAGCGAGGTGTTTCGCGAGCCGCAGGCGGCGGCCATCGCCCTGCAGCAGGTGATGCAGGACACGGCAGCGTTCGCGTCGGAGATCTTCGGCCTGTTCGACGGCGACGGCCTGGACGACTCGGCGGGCGTTCGGCACCGTAAGAAGCGCACTCCCGGAAGGCGAGCGGCGGGTACCGGAGCCGTCGAGCATCTGGATATCGGCGAGTCCCAGATCCGGCAGTTTCTGCGCTCCCCGATCGGCGTGGAGATCGCTTCGCGCATTCAGCTCCAGCCGGAGTATCACCCGCTGGTCGAGGCGGACGTGGTGGTGATCAACGCGGGTCTGGGCGGCCCGCCCGGCGTCCTCGAGGAGTGCATCGGCCGGATCGAGAAGCTGCTCAGCCGCATCCGCCATGACGCCCGTCGCCAGAGCGTGCTCTACTGGGGCAACGTCACCGACGCCCGCGACCCGGCCTACCACCAACTGGTCAAACGCTTCCGTACCCTCCTGTCGCGGTGAGTTCCCCCGTCCATGAGCTGGCCGGGCCGCAGACTGCGCAGGTTCCCCAATGCAGCCTCTGTCCGCATCCCAAGCAGTGGCGAACCGCCGATGGACGCCTCACGCCCCACAACGGCCACGCCAACGGCGTTCATCCCTGCAGACCCGAATCGCACAAGCGCTTGCGGGCTTGACGTCACTCGTTCCAGAGGTGCTCGAACTCGGTGGGGGACAAATTGATGTCGCGCAAGATGCTGCGGAGCGTGCCGATTTTCATCGCTCGATTCCCGTGCACGGGTACCGTCGTCCGCATGCCGGCGCCGTCCATGAAATGATGGGATCCGGCGATGCGCACGATATGCAGGCCCCGCTGCTCCAGGAACCTCACCATTTCCTTGCCCGTCGGCCTGGGGAGCTTAGGCACGAGCGAGATCTTTCAGGTTCCAGGACACCGGCCAAAGCTTCGGAGACACCAGCCGTTTCATCGCGTCCTCCAGGCCGAATGTGCTGATGTAGCCCTTCAATGCGTTCTGCAGGTCGGCGATGGCCTGTTCCTCGGTGTCTCCTTCTCCATAGGCGGGGATGTCCGGCATTCGCGCGGTGAACCCGCCCTCCTGGGGATCGGGGATCAACTCGATGACCGACTGGGGCTCTTCCTGATCGGTGAATCTGCTCATGCCCAAAGTATAGCATACCCTTCCGTGAAGGGTAAGGGCTACCGCAGTCGAGGGTGGACAACGGGACATTCTACTTGTCGATTCACCTCATGTTCTGATGCCGTGGAGTTGGGTCATGGCCAGGACAGCCCGAGCATCGGTTGGCGGAATCTGCTGGGCCGGGAGAAGATGGGGCCGGGAAAAGGGCCAGGGGACAGAATCCATTGTTGAGGTAAACGGGGCAGCAGCCCGTCTCAAAGCGGCAAGAACTCCATCACACCAGCCCACTCCTCCGCTTCGCTGGCTGCCCAGATCAACAGCAGGCTGTCGTTCAGGTCGTTGTCTGCCAGGAATCGCGGCCGGCTCATGATTGCTGCGTCGCTCCGGTCCGCCGCACGGCCCGCAGCCACTCCACGACGGCGCTGGGATGCTCCGCGCTGCGTTGCCGCGCCTGGTCCCAGACCGCGTCCTGCCGGCGGAGATACTCCTCGGCCTCCTTGGGATGCCCGAGATACCAGGCGATCGCGCCGTAAACCTGTTCGAGGGTGAGGGCGGGGTAATGGTTCTGGATGGTCTCGGCCGAATGGCCCTGCTGGTACCCGGCCACCACCGAGTCGAGCATGACGCGCGTGTCGCCCACTCGAAGGACGCCGTGCTCATCCTGCCTCACGTAGTCACTGCTCATGATCAAAACCTCGCCCACTATTTTACACACCGCCCTGCGGATGACAAGCCCCATCGGCAGGGGGAGCGTTCGGCCGGGTCCGTGACCGTTTGGGCGGGCTTGGCGTGTCCCCTTGGCCCCTATCGGGGCCGGAAGAAGGCCAATCCCATCCGGAGAGCAGTGGTACACGGTAGCGGCCGCCCCCGCGGCGGCCGAGGACGCGAAGGGTCGCCGTGCTCGCTGGCTTCGAGCCTGAAAGGCTCGTTCCGTCAGCCCAGGCCGACGGCCTGGGGACGAGATCATCCCAACCAGCTCGGTCCTGAAGGGACCGTTCATGTTGCTGGTGCGAAGATCCTTTCCTACACCCCGGATGCCTTGGCGCTACGGGCATTGTCTTTCGACGCGGCATGAACGAGCCCTACAGGCTCGTCGCGCACGTGCGAAAAGGACGCCTCGGCTCACAAGCAAGCGTCATCGTGAAGGGGAGCCCACACCCTGACCGCACTGCTCAAAGAGCAGTGGCACACGGCAGCGTACACAGGCGGTCGGGCGAAGCCGCAAGCGGCCGGGTGGAACCGCGAGCGGCGGGTCAGCCGGCGGCGCGGGAGCCCATGTGGCGATCGAGCATGAGCATGAGGTGGGCCTTGCCCTCGATGGCCTCGATCTGCCGGAGGATGTTCTCGGCGGTCTTCTCCTCCTCGACCTGCTCGGTGATGAACCACTGCAGGTGGGCCTGGGTGGCGTAGTCCTTCTCGGCCAGGGCGAGTTCGTAGAGTTTGTGGATCGAAGCGGTGACCTCGCGCTCGTGCTCGAGCACGGTCTTGAAGGTGGCGGTCACCGAGCCGAAGTCGGCCTGCGGCTTGGGGATGGCTTCGAGGGTGACGTGGCCGCCGCGGTCGGCGACGTAATCAAACAGCTTCATGCCGTGCCCGACCTCCTCGCGATACTGAACCTTCATCCAATGGGCGAAGCCGGGCAGGTTCTGGGCCTCGAACTGGGCCGCCATGGCCAGATAGAGGTATCCCGAGCTGAACTCGAGCGCGATTTGTTCATTGAGGGCCTTGAGCACTTTCTTGGTCATCATCGGTTGGATCTCCCTTTTCGGTCTCTCGATGGCCGGCACACGTTGTCCGTCCGTCCACAAACGTCGCGGTATTGTAGGCAGAGAGTGTACCCGTAGCACGCGTTTTCGTGCAAATAACGAGTTCCTGGGTATTGAAACGGCCGTAACTCGCTGCCCACCCGGTTCCCGGGGGAAAATGGCGAATGCCCAAGGCCCAATGACCAATCAATGCCCAAGCCCGAAACCAGAGCTCCGGCTGCGGGTCGGGATGTTCGTCATTCGTCATCCGGACTTCATTGGTCATTGGTGCTTCGCCATTGGTCAATGCCTGCACGAATGG
>CAZEEJ010000040.1:0-32036 GCA_964511155.1 uncultured Planctomycetales bacterium
CTTCCTGCCGGAAGATCAGGTGCGCGCGGCGGCGGTTCAGGCCGGTGAGGTCGAGCTCTTCCGGCCGCGGCAGGTAGCCGATCGGCGAGGCCACCCCCTCGATCTCGCCACGGCAGCGGGCGAGAATCCACTCGAGGACGCGGAGATTGTCCCCGTAACCGGGCCAGAGGAATTCGCCGTCATCGTCCGTGCGGAACCAGTTCACGTGGAAAATCTTGGGGGGGCAGGTCATGTGCTGGCCCATCTGGAGCCAGTGGCGGAAGTAGTCACCCATGTTGTAGCCGCAGAAGGGGAGCATGGCCATGGGGTCTCGGCGGACCTCACCCACCTTGCCGTACTGGGCGGCGGTGCGTTCGGAGGCCATGGTGGCCCCCATGAAGACGCCGTGCTGCCAACTGTAGGACTGGTAGACGAGGGGGGCGAGGTGGGCTCGCCGCCCGCCGAAAATAATGGCCGAAATGGGCACCCCGTGGTGGTGGTCCATGCGGAAGGTCCTGGAGGGGCACTGCTCGAGCGGGGCGGTGAACCGGGCGTTGGGGTGGGCGCCGTAAACGGGTTTGCCGTCCTTGTCGCGGTTTCCGGGCGTCCAGGGATTGCCGCGCCAGTCAGTGCCCTGGGGCGGCGGATCTCCGTCACCATCTTCCCACCAGACGGTCTTGCCGGGGCGGAGCAGGACGTTGGTGAAGATGGTATTGCGGCGGACGGTGGCCATGGCGTTGGGGTTGCTCTTGGAGTTGGTACCGGGGGCGACGCCGAAGAAGCCGGTTTCGGGGTTGACGGCCCAGAGGGCGCCGTCGGTGTCGACGCGCATCCAGGCGATGTCGTCGCCGACGGTCCAGATGCGGTAGCCCTTGCGGGTGAGGCCTTCGGGGGGCACGAGCATGGCGAGGTTGGTCTTACCGCAGGCGCTGGGGAAGGCGGCGACGACGTATTCGATGCGGCCGTTGGGCTCCTCGATGCCGAGGATGAGCATGTGTTCGGCCAGCCAGCCCTCCTGGCGGGCGAAGTAGCTGCCGAGCCGCAGGGCCATGCACTTTTTGCTGAGCAGGACGTTGCCGCCGTAGCCGGAACCGACGCTCCAGACGGTGTTGTCCTGGGGGAAGTGGAGGATCAGACGGCGTTTATCGTCGAGGTCGGCCTTGCTGTGCAGGCAGCGGGTGAACTCGCCGTCGGTGCCCAGCTTGCGCAGGATCTCGTTGCCGCAGCGGACCATGATGAGCATGTTGAGCACGACGTAGATGCTGTCGGTGAGCTCGACGCCGATCTTCGAGAACACCGAGCCGACGGGTCCGAGCGAGAAGGGGATGACGTACAGGGTCCGGCCGCGCATGGCGCCCTTGAAGATCTCACCGGCCTTGGCGTAGCCCTCCTCAGGGCTCATCCAGTTGTTGGTCGGGCCGGCCTCGTCCTTGGTGGGGGTGCAGATGAAGGTCAGATGTTCGGTGCGGGCGACGTCGTTGACGGCGGTGCGATGGTAATAGCAGCCGGGCAGTTTTTGCTGGTTGAGCTGGAGGATTTCGCCGGTCTCACAGGCCTCGGCCCGGAGGGCGTCGCGCTGGGCGTCGCTACCGTCGATCCAGACGATCTTGTCGGGCTGGCAAAGGGCGGCACACTCGTCGATCCACTCCTTCAGTTTGGCATGTTCGGTCATGGTCGCACTCCTGGTTCGAGCCGGCCGGGGAAGGGCCGGGCATGCACAAAATCATCGTTCTGATGCGTTCCGGTGCCCCGCATTCAGGTGGATGAACAATGGGGTACGGTAGCAGACGGCGGCGGGGTTGCCAAGGGATGGGGAAAGACGGCCCGGTCGGCTCGGAGGATGATCCAGCCGGCCAGGAGGGCCAGGAGCAGGTGTGCGGAATCGATGGGGTGACCGGTGCATGCGGCCCAGGTCTGGGCGAGTACGGCGGCGGCCAGGGAGGCGCCGAAGATGAGGCGTCGCATCGGGCGTTTGCGGCAGGCCCGCAAGGCCAGAACGGCGATCAGGGCGGCGGCGGCGTATTGCAGCCCGGCGGCGGTGTAGTCGGCCAGCAGGGCTTCCCAGGGGCGATGAAAGACAGCGGCCATGGGAGCGAAGACCGGGGCAGGTTGAGCCCCGCCACCGAAGATTCTCTCGGCCGGCGCGATCAGAAGGTCGCCGGCGCCGCTTCCACCAATCGCCACCAGCGTCCGGGCGGCGACCATGAGGACGGCTGCGAGCACGAGGCCGCGCAGCACCGCCCGTGGCTGTGGAAGCCGGCCGCCGGTCCGTGCCAGGACGACTGATCCCCCCCCCGCCCCCAGCCCGCAGAAAGCCCAGCCCAGGAGCAGGTCGCGGGCGTCGGCGGCGTGCGAGAGGGTGAAAAACTGGAGGGCCTCGATCGTCGCGACGACCATCATCGAGCGGGTCAGGGCGTACCCAGCGGAGGCAAAGGTGCCGGGAATCTTTTCTGTAGCCTGGGCTTCGGCTGTTCCCCGGAAGCCTCCCCAGAAACGGCTCCTGACCCCTTTTTCGCGGGCCCCTTTTTCGCGGGCGGCCAGGAGGAGGAGGAGGGCGAGGATGCCGTACGCGGCGGCGGCGGCGAGCTTGTCGAAGACCTGGAGCGGCGCGAGGGGGCGCGTGGGATCGGCCGCGGAGACCCAGGGTGCGGTCAGGGGAGTGGTGGTCAGTTCGCGCCAGGCCCGCTCGGCCTGGGCGGGTGTCGGGCGGATATCGAAGGGCAGGAGCGCGTAGACGGCCAACGCGGCCAAGGCGGTGAACGCCACCGCGTTGAAGGGGTGGGTTCGCAGCTCGCGGTAGAGCCAGGCGTGCTGGTTGCGCAGGATCCGCTGGAATAGGGGGGCGAGAAGTGCCCCGAACAGGCCTCCCGCCGTGTTGCAGCCGACGTCGGCCCAGCAGGCCACGCGGCGGACGAGGATGGTCTGGTAAGCCTCGGTGAAGTAGCTCAGGGCCGCGACGGCCAGGAGGGCGAAGGTCATCTCGCCTAGCCAGTGAGAGCCGCGCCGGCGGTAGAGGAGGCGGGCGAAGAGGCCGACGGGGACATAGATGAGCACGTTGGCGACCGCGTCTCCGACGACCAGCGGGTGCCAGCCGAGCCGCCAGTTCCACGTCCGGCCGAGGGCGACCTCAAAGGGGACCAGGCTGCCGTAAACGATGGCGGCGATGCCGAGGAGGGCGAAGAAGCGGATGGTCGCACGTCCGAATACGGCGGGGCATGTTGGGTCACCGCCTTCCGCGCGGTGCGGCCTGCGGTTGTCGGCGCGTGCGGCGTCGTTGAAGCCGGCCAGCAGAAAACGCGCGAACATGGTGTCCCCCTCGGGATGCGAAGTCCTGTAGCGGCCGCCCCCCGTGGCGGCCGTGGCGGCCGTGGCGGCGAAAGAAGGCCATGCTCGCCATCGCACTGCTCACAGAGCAGTGGCACACGGTAGCGGCCGCCCCCCGCGGCGGCCGTCCGGTGCGAAGCCGCAAGCGGCGAATAGGGGAAAGGTATGATTCGCGCTGCGGTGGGGGCAAACGAATTCGTGGAAGCGCGGGGGCGCTTCCGTCGCTCACATGCGTTCGACGACACGGATGCCGAGGAGGTCGAGGCCGACGCGGAGGACGCGGGCGGTGAGGTCGCAGAGCCGCAGGCGCGAGGCCCGGAGGCCTTCCTCGGGGGCGGTCAGGACCGGGCAGGACTCATAAAACTTCATGAATGCTCCCGCGAGGTCGTAGAGGTAGTCCGTGAGCAGGTTGATCCGCAGGCCGGCGGCCACACTCTCGACGGTCTCGACGAACCGCAGGATGCGCAGGGCGAGGGCTCGCTCGGCAGGGTGTGCGAGGGTGACGGCCCCGTCGGGCAACAAGTTATCGGCGTGGTCTCCCTTGCGGTAGATCGAGCGGATGCGGGCGTAGGCGTACATCATGTACGGGGCGGTGTTGCCTTCCATGGCCAACATGCGGTCCCAACTGAAGACGTAGTCGCTCTGGCGGTTCTGGGCGAGGTCAGCGTACTTGACGGCCCCGATGCCGACGGCCTCGGCGACGTCGCGGATCTCGGGTTCGGTGAAGCCGCGGCGGCGGGCTTCGTCGGCTTCGGTGGCCCGGATGAGGGCCTCGGCCCGGTTGACGGCCTCATCGAGCAGGTCGGACAGGCGGATGTTTTCGCCGCTGCGGGTCTTGAGGGGCTTGCGGTCCTCACCGAGGATCGAGCCGAAGCTGGCGTGTTCGAGGCGGACCTCGTCGCCCGAAAAAGGCTTCTGACCCCTTTTTGTCCAGCCGGCGGCACGGGCGGTGGTGAAGAGCATCTCGAAGTGCTGGGCCTGGCGGGCGTCGGTGACGTAGATGATACGGTCGGCGTGCAGCTCGTGGATGCGGAAGCGGATGGCCGCCAGGTCGGTCGTGGCGTAGATGAAGGCCCCGTCGGACTTGCGGATGATCATGGGGAAGGGGTTGCCGTCGGGGTTCTTGAACATGGGCTCGCCGGCGGAGTTCCAGTGCCAGACGCACAGGGCGCCCTCGGAAAGGCCGACGGTGATCCGCGGCTGATCGGTCGGGCCCTGGTCGGGTGGCGGCTCGCCGGGAGCGGAACAGGAAGAGGCGAACCGCGATTCCATGTCGCGGACCAGGGGATCGAGCCGGTCATTATAAAAACTCTCGCCGCGTTCGTGCTCCGGAGCAAGCCCGACGCCGAGGCGGGCGTAGATGGGTATGTAGTGGCGGCGGGACTCGTCGACGATGTAGCGCCAGGCGGCCAACGCGGTCGGATCGCCGCGATGGAGGGCGACGACCTCGGCCCGGGCCTTCTCCTGGAAGGTCGGGTCGGCCTCGGCGAGGGCGTTGGCCTCGCGGTAGAAGGATTCGAGGTCCGCCAGGTGCACGTCGGCGGGAGCGGTCAGGGCCGCGGGCATCTTGTCCTTGAGCCAGGCGATCAACATGCCGAACTGCTTGCCCCAGTCGCCCAGGTGGTTTTGGCGGATCACCTGGTGGCCCTGGAATGCGAGGACCCGGGCGAAGGTGTCGCCGATGATCGTGCTGCGCAGGTGGCCGACGTGCATCTGCTTGGCGATGTTCGGGCTGGAGTAGTCGACGACCACGGTTTGCGCCTCGGCCGTGGGCGGGATGCCCAGGCGGTCAGAAGACGGGGAGTGATGAGTGCTGAGTGATGAGCGAGCCGGGGACGCAAGTCCCCGGGTTTCCAGAGCTCGGGGGTCGGGGGTCGGGGGTTGGGGGTCGGGGGACGAGGAACGGGGGTCGGGGATTTCAGATGGGGGAGCCGGGGGGACGGCGTTCAGTTCGGCGGCGAGCCAGTCCGGCCGGAGGCGGATGTTGATGAAGCCGGGGCCGGCGATCTCGAAGGGCTCGCAGACCGTGGCGGCGGCGGGGGGCATGGCGTCGACGATCCGCTGGGCGACCTCGCGCGGCTTGGCCTGCATCCGCTTGGCCAGGCCCATCGCGACGTTGCTCTGGTAGTCGCCGTGCCGCTCGTCGGCGGCCGGTCGGAGCAGCGGGTCCACGTGGCGGCCCTCGTCTCCGAGCACGCGTACCAGGGACTCTTCGAACAATGATTGCAGACCCGCCAACAGGGACTTCATGCCGATCGATCCTCGTCAGGGTTCAGGTACGGTCAACCCAGGCGCGGGTGTTCTCAGTTGGATACCCGTGCGGAGCAGGGATTGTACCGGCGGGCGGGGGGGATGGGAAACGTTCGAGCAACGAGCTGTCGCGGTTCCGTGCGAAGCCGCGAGCGGCGGGGAGGCTTTGGCGTATGATCCGGTGTCGCCTTATACTCCTGCGTGCCGCACGGTGAACTGGGGAATGATCTGATGAATCTGGCAGCGTGGCTATGCAGCATAGGATTGGCGGCGGCGCTCGGCCAGCCGACGGCGGGCGGGGCGGCGGCGGAAGGTACGAGCCGTGAGCGTCGGCGCACGCCGGTGGTGGAAGTTTTCGAGAACACCCGGGACGCGGTGGTGAACATCGCGGCGACCCAGGTGGTCGAGATGGACGCCCGGTTCGGCTGGCTGGAGCAGTTCTTCAACGTGCCTGCGCCGGGTCGGCGGCCGCAGCGTTATGAGCGGACCAACCTGGGCAGCGGGTTCATCCTGCACCCGGAAGGGTACATCGTCACCAACGGTCACGTCGCCGCCCGTGCCGCTCGCCTGAGGATCGTTTTCGCCGACGGTGTGGAGCACGAGGCCGAGCCCGTCGCCATCGACGAGAGCCACGATCTGGCCGTCTTGCGGGTCGAGAACCTCGGGCAGCGCCCGGCGATCCGATTGGGCCGTAGCGACGACCTCATGATCGGGGAATCGGTCATCGCCATCGGCAACCCGCTGGGCTATCAACACACGGTGACCTCCGGCATCATCAGCGCGACGGACCGCAAGATCACCCTGGGAGAAAATGTTTCCTACGAGGGCCTGATTCAGACGGACACGAGCATCAACCCGGGGAACTCGGGCGGGCCGCTGCTGAATATCCTGGGGGAGGTCATCGGGATCAACACGGCCATTCGCGGGGACGCGCAGAACATCGGGTTCGCCATCCCCGTCGACTCGCTCCGCAAGCTGCTTCCGGAGATGCTGTCGATCGAGCACCGCAAGCGGCTGGAGGTCGGTCTGCGGCTGAGTTGGCGGGGGCCGCCGACCATCGTCGAGGCCAGCGGGCCCGCGGCCGCCGCCGGCGTGGAGCCGGGCGACCTGCTGCTCAGCATGAACGACAAGTCCGTCGTCAGCGATGTGGATTTTTATATTCAGCTCCAGGCGATCGGGCCCCAGGACCGCCTGCAGCTTGAGCTGCAACGCAACGGTCGGCGGATGATCGCCACCCTGGCGCCCCAGTCGATCCCGATCCCGGACGGTGCCGAGTTGCTCCGCCAGAAGTTCGGGTTAGCCGTCCGGCTGCTGACTCCGGAGCAAGCCCAACAGCTCGACGTCGACGGCCGCCTGCTCATCACCGCCGTGGAACGCGGCAGCCCCGCCGCCCGGGCGGGCTTTGCCCCCGGGTTGATCATCTTCCAGATCGGCAAGCACTTCCCCGCGGATCTCGACGACGTCGGCCTGCTGCTGGAGAAGGTGAAGCGCGGCGAGAAGGTGACCTTGAACGTCTACGAGGTCCAGCGGATGTTCATCCGCGTGCTGACCGGGTCGCTGGTGGCGCGGTGAGTGCTGAGTACTGAGTGCTGAGTGATGAGTGATGAGTGATGAGTGATGAAGCGGGGCGTACGAGCCGGGGACGCAAGTCCCCGGGTTTCTCGGGGGTCGGGGGTCGGGGATCGGGGAAGCCCAGGGATAACCGGCCCGGCAGAGATCGCTCTGCTGATGCGAGCGGTTGCCGGCGGGCCGGTTATCCCTGGGCTTGTGGGCTGAGGGTCGGGGATTGGGAGGCGCAGATCGCAGATTGGAGATCGCGGATTTCAGATTGGAGATTGCAGATTCCAGATCGGTGGGCTCCGGCATGCGCATCGTGGTTGCCCCGGATTCGTTCAAGGAATCGCTGAGTGCCGAGGAGGCGTGCCGGGCGATCGCCAGAGGCGTTCGGAGGGTATGCCCGGACGCGGTGCTGGAGCTGGTGCCCATGGCCGACGGCGGCGAGGGTACGGTGGAGGCGCTGATCGCGGCGACGGGTGGTCGGTGGTTTTCGACGACCGTGGCCGGGCCACTGGGTGAGCCGGTGGACGCGGTCTGGGGCATGCTCGGGGGGGGCGGTCGCACCGCGGTGCTGGAAATGGCTGCCGCGTCGGGTTTGGGCTTGGTGCCGCCGAATCGCCGGAACCCGCTGCACACGACGACGCTCGGTACGGGCGAACTCATCCGGGCCGCTCTCGACCATGGAGCCGAGAACCTGCTCGTCGGTATCGGGGGAAGTGCCACGACGGATGGGGGGGCGGGGGCTGCGCAGGCGGTCGGCGTGCGGTTTCTGGATGCGGCCGGGGCCGTCTGCCCGGCGGGTTTGACCGGCGGCCGGTTGGCCGACGTCGTTGGTATCGATCTGGCATCGCGCGATCCGCGGATCGCGGCCGTGACCATCGAGGCGGCGTGCGACGTGGACAACCCGCTTTGCGGGCCGCGGGGTGCGGCGGCGGTCTTTGGTCCGCAGAAGGGCGCCGGCCCCGACGCGGTGAGGCGACTCGATACGAACCTCAACCGCTTGGCCGGTCTCATCGAGCGTGACTTGGGCATTTCGGTGGGCGACGTGCCGGGTGCGGGGGCCGCGGGCGGCTTAGGGGCCGGGCTGATCGCCTTCTTCGGGGCGAGGCTTCGGCCCGGCGTCGAACTGGTCATGCGTGCACTTCAACTCGCCGACCGTCTGGCGGGTGCGGACCTGGTGATCACCGGCGAGGGCCGGATCGACGGGCAATCCATGATGGGCAAGGTGATCTCGGGCGTCGGCCGGGCGGCGCGCGGCTGCGGCGTGCCGGCCATCGCTCTGGTGGGCAGCATCGGGCCGGGAGCGGAGAGCACGCTGGAGGTTCTGGAGGGGTACCACTGTATCAATCCGCCGGACACCCCGCTGCGGGAAGCGCTGGCGAGGACGAGTGAGGCCCTGGAGGCGGCTGCGGCTGCGGTGTTGCGCGCCCGGATACCTGCTCGCTGACAGAATGTGTGAGAAGCGCGTGGCGTAGCAGAGCCGCGACGGTAAGGGAGCGGTGGTTCGCTGCGGAGAAGAACCGCTCCCTCACGGTCGCGGCTCTGCCGGGTCCGCTCCCTGACGGTCGCGGCTCTGTGCGGTCGCGGCGCTGAGCGGTGCGGCGTTGCTGGCGGTGCGGCTCAGCCGGGGATGAACGCGAGCGGGCGGATGTTGGGGATGGCGCAGGCGTACTGCGGGCCTCGCTGGTACGTGTTGAGCGAGCGCAAGGGGTTGTGGGCGAACTCGCTGGCCCGCTGGCATTCAGCATACCGGAGGCTGACTTCGACGATCTGCTCGGGCGGATATCGCCGGGGCAGGCTTCCGCAGCGGATCATGTAGGCCTCGACGGCGCGGGTATGGCTGCGGAGAAGCTCGTCCACCGGGAGGCCCGGCCGGAAGCGATAGACGACGCCCGCGGCGTCCGGACCGGCCTCTTCGCGCGGTCCGGTTCCCAGGTCGCAAGTCTGGAGGGCGATTCCGTTTTCGAAGACCGTCACCAGGGTCACCGCCTGGAGGCCGCGGCCTCCGGGGCGCTGCGAGGCCCCGCTGCGAGCGACGGCCACCTCGGCGTAGACGCGGCCGTCCGGCCCGGCGTAGTAGCGGCAGTAGACGGGGCTGGGGCCCTGGACGATCTGGCAGTCACCGACAAACGCGAAGCCCAGCATGTCCAGATCCGGATGCTGGGCGTCGAAGAACTGACGCACGGCGGTGGGCAGGTACTGCGGCTCCAGGGCCATCATATCCAGCCCCGTACCTCCGGTAGCCAGGTGCGTTCGCCGCGCGGCCCGCCGATGCAGGAACGCGCCGACGGGCAGCAGGCCAAGCAACAGCAGGGCCGGGAGCCACCGCATGGATGCCGCCGCGCCCAATACCGCCCACACCGTCAGGTCTGTGCTCGAAGTTTCCATGCTTATCCGCCGCGTTTGGCTTGCAGCCGCCGTCGGGGCCGCAGACCGTGACTCTCTGGATGGATTATATGCTCATTATCGGCCACGGGCTCTTGCCGCTTGCGTCAACCTGCGGGTAATCTGTACCGCGCATGCGTGAACGGTTCGTAACTCGTCAGAACGACGAAGGTTCCACCCAATGGGAGGGCAGACCCCGATGTCAGTTACCAGCTTCCTGGCTCTGGATCTCGGTGCCGAGAGTGGCCGCGGCGTCCTGGGCTCGGTGTCGTCGCAACGGCTTGACCTGACGGAGATCCACCGGTTTCCGAACGGACCGGTGCACACCATCGACGAATTGCACTGGGATACGCTCCGGTTGTGGAGCGAAATGAAGCGCGCTCTCGCCTTGGGCGCTGAGCAGGCGGGCACCCTGGCGGGCCTGGGCATCGACACCTGGGGCGTGGACTTCGCTCTGTTGGGGCGGGGGGACACGCTGCTGGGTAATCCGTTCCATTACCGGGATCCGCGGACCAACGGCATCCTCGAACGGGCGTTTGAGATTGTGCCCCGGGAAGAGATCTTCGAGCAGACGGGCATCCAGTTCATGCAGTTCAACACCGTGTTTCAACTGCTGGCCATGCGGCTGGGGCGCTCGCCGCTGCTGGACGCGGCCGAGACGCTGTTGATGATGCCGGATCTGTTCAACTTCTGGTTCACCGGGCGCAAGTGCTGCGAGTTCACCGATGCTACGACGACACAGGCCTACGATCCGCGGAAGCAGGGCTGGGCATTGGACCTGATCGAGCGTCTGGGGCTGCCGCGGCGGATTTTCCCGGAGATTGTGCCGGCGGGGACGGTGATCGGTTCGCTGCGGCCCGAGGTGCGCGAGGAGACCGGCGTCGGTGCAGTGCCGGTGATCGCTCCCGCGCAACACGACACCGGCTCGGCGGTCGCGGCGGTTCCGGCCGGCGGCGACCGTCCGTGGGCGTTCCTGAGCTCCGGGACGTGGTCGCTGATGGGCATGGAGGTGGATCGGCCGATCATCACCGAGCAGAGCCTGCGGTACAACTTCACCAATGAGGGTGGGGTGAGCGGGACGTTCCGGTTTCTCAAGAACATCATGGGGCTTTGGCTGGTGCAGGAGTCCCGCCGCACGTGGGAGCGGGCGGGGCGGACCTACAGCTATACGGAGTTGACGGATCTGGCGGCCGCCGCCCGGCCGTTCGTCGCGGTGCTGGATCCCGACGACCCTTCGTTTCTGGCACCCGGGGACATGCCCGCCCGCATCGCCGACTACTGCCGGAAAACGGGCCAGAGCGTGCCCGACGGTCCGGGTGAAGTAGTTCGCGTCTGCCTGGAGAGCCTGGCCATGACTTACCGGCAGACGCTGGAACGTATCGCGGCGTGTACCGGGACGCGGCCCGAGGTGATCCACATCGTGGGGGGCGGCACGCAGAACCGACTGCTGTCGCAGTGGGCCGCCGATGCGACCGGCCGGACCGTGGTGGCTGGACCCGTCGAGGCTACCGCCGCCGGCAACATTGCCGTGCAGGCGATCGCTACGGGTGTGCTGCCCGATCTGCATGCCGCCCGGCAGCTCATCGCCCGGTCGTTCGATGTCGCGGTCTACGAACCCGCGGACGCCCAGCGCTGGGAGAAGCCGTATCGCCGCTTTGAGGAACTGCGGGCGTGAAGGTCGCGTGCAGCCGGGAGCCGGGATGGGTGGTCAAGATTCGTCAGTGCGCGGCCCATGTGCCACGGTCGTGGGCATCGACGAGGCCGGTTACGGTCCGCTGCTTGGCCCGCTGGTGGTTTCCGCGGTGGCGTTTGATGTGCCGGTGAGCATCCTGCGGGCTTTGCCCGACCCGGCTGCCGGGCCTGATTTCTGGACCTTGCTGCGGGGCAGCATCGCGCGCAAGCCCGGACGTCGCGAGCCCCGTCTGGCGGTCGCTGACAGCAAGAAGCTCCACGGTCGATCGGCGGAGGGGAGCGATGTGACGTTGCTGGAACGGGCGGCGTTGACCTTTCTGGGAGTGGCCGGCGAACCGCCGGGGGATCTTCGATCGCTTCTCGGTCGGGTGTGTCCCGAGGTGGCGTGCCAGCTTGGGCAGTATGCCTGGTATGCCGACGCGAATGCCGCGCTGCCCACTGCGGTCGAGCCTGCGGGGCTGGCCACGCAACGCAACGCCCTGGCGACCGACCTGCGGCAGGCTGGCGTTCGGTTTCGCGGCGCCTGGTCGGAGATCCTGCCGGAAGGGCACTTCAACCGGCTGGTGGGGGCGACGCACAACAAGGCGGTGGTGCTGTTCGGGCTGACTATCCGCCTGATCCAGCGCATCGCGGATGAGCTTGGGCCGCGTCCGCTGGGCATCTGGGTCGATCGCCAGGGCGGGCGCACGGGCTACCGGCGGCCATTGATGACCGCGTTTGACGATGCCCAGTTCGAAGTGATCGAGGAGTCTCCCGAACGCAGCGGGTACCGTCTGGTGCGTCGGCGGGCCACCTGGGTTATCCGCTTCGTGCAGAAGGGGGAGGATCATCACCTGCCCATCGCCCTGGCGAGCATCTTCAGCAAGTATCTGCGGGAGCTGCTCATGGGCTGCTTCAATCGCTATTGGTGTGCGCAGGTGCCGGGTTTGCGGCCGACCGCCGGATACTACCAGGACGGCCAGCGGTTTCTGGCGGACATCCAGGCCGCGGTTCATCGCCTGGGCATCGATCGGCAGTTCCTGGTGCGGATGCTCTGAGGTCGGCTTCTGCTGCGCGTTGACACCCCTGCGGCCCAGGGTTAGATTGAGCCGGACAACCATTGGTACGGGAGGTCAGGCCGGGTATGCCTATCGAAAACTGGTCCGATAGCGTGTTGCTCGTTCAACTGGGTGACGATCCGCAGTTCACCGACGACATGACCGCGCTGCTCGAGACCATCGAGCAGAACGCCGACATCGACGTGGTCCTCGACTTCCAGAACGTCAACTTCCTCAACTCCTCGAACATCGCCAAGCTGCTGAAGCTGCGGAAACTCCAGGTGGTGAACAACCACCGGAAGATGAAGCTCTGTGCCATCAACACGCACGTCTGGGGCGTGTTCCTGGTGACCGGGCTGGATAAGCTCTTCGATGTGTATGACGACGTGGCCAGCGGCCTGACCAGTCTGCAACTGGAAGACTGAGCGGTTCAGCGACGGATTCCCGCGTCCAGACTCACGGGTTGCGCGCACGAAGCCCACGGTTGCAACCCGTGGGCTTATGCAGCGTGAAGTTTTTCGATCCCCGACCCCCGACCCCCGAGAAACCCGGGGACTTGCGTCCCCGGCTCGTCGCCCCGCTTCGTCACTCCTCACTCAGTACTCCTCACTCCCCACCCCCGTCGCCCGATCGCTCTGGTTTTCGGACCTGTACCTGTGAAGCGCCGATATTCCTGCCGGGGGCCGGGCTGCGGCAAGTTCAGGAGCCACCGGGGAGGGCCGATATCCTTTGAGGGGGATGCCATGGGGTATTTATCCCCCCCGCGGGGAAAATGAATCGTAAATTCTCGTCGGACGCCCAACGGATCGGTGGGCGGCGAGGAGAGACATGAGCAACCGTGCTGACAACTTGGCGTTCGTGTCCGAAGGGCAGGAACACGCCGGGCAACTGGCCGTCTCGTACCGCCAGGCGCGCCACAGCCTGCAGTTCAAGGTGGCGCTGCAGTTGGTCCTGCTGCTGCTGGCGGTGGTGGCCGGTACGGTGGTTCTGGCGCTGCGGTCGACGGGCGGCGTGGTGTACGAGAACGAGCTGCAGCGCACCCGTGAATGGGCTGCGGCCATGGCTTTCAGCGTGGCCCGCGACATGTCGCAGGCGGAGACGCAGGATCATCGCCACCTGGGGCGCACGGCAGAGACGCTGATCCGCTCGCGCACGGTGGCGTACGTGGCGTTCACAGACCCGGCCGGTCGCATCATCGCCTCAGCGGAGACCGAGGAGGGGCTGCTTCCCTGCCTACAACCGCCGCAGGGACGGCCCATGCATGTCGAGATCCTGGACACCCCGCGGTTGGTGCGTTTCCCCCAGCACAAACTGACGTGCATTGACGTGGTGGTGCCCATCTTCGAAGTAGCTGACGCCGAGGCCAGCGGTCCTGGTCGCCGGATTCTCGGCTACCTGCGGCTGGCCAGCGATGTTTCGACCGCCAAGGCCCGCTTGGCCCAGATCGGCAACAGCCTGTTGCGCATCGGCGTGGGCGTCCTGCTGCTGGTCATCCCGTGCAGCCTGTTGATGACCCGGCAGGTCGTCCGGCCGCTGAATGAACTCGCCCAGGCGGCCGCGTCGCTCGCCAATGGCGTGATGGATGCGCGGGCTCCCGTACGGTCGCAGAACGAGATCGGGCAACTGGCCCGGGCCTTCAACACCATGGCTAACCGGGTGACCCAGGCGCAGATGGAACTGCTGCAGTTGGCGGCCGAGCTTGAGGTTCGCGTCGAGGAGCGGACTCGCGAGCTGCAAGAGCTGGCCTCCAAGGATCCGCTCACCGGGCTGTACAACCGCAGGTACTTCGGCGAGGTGATGCGTCGTGAGTTCGCCGCCGCCGAGCGGTACGGGTCCGACCTGAGCTGCCTGATGTTCGATCTGGACCACTTCAAGGAGATCAACGACCGGTTCGGTCATGCGGCGGGCGACGCGGTTCTGATCCTGCTGGCGCAGTCGATCAAAAGCCAGCTACGGACGGCGGACGTGGCCGCCCGGTTCGGCGGTGACGAGTTCATTCTGCTGCTTCCGCAGACGCCTGCCCCGGCCGCCTCCCGGCTGGCCAACCGTATCCTCGTCGAGTTCGAGTCACGCATTCGTCACAAGTTCCCCGACGTGCCCGCGACGCTGAGCGTGGGGCTCGCGAGCCTGCGGACGACCGATCTGCCCTCCGCCGAGGCGGTGATCAAGGAGGCGGACCTTGCCCTCTATGCCGCCAAGGCCAAGGGGCGAAACTGCATGGTGCAGGCGGCGGAGGAAAACCGAACGCACGATCAGCGCGCATCGGGGGATGTGCAGGGGCTGCAACTCGAGCCGACTGACGTGGGCGCCGCGAGCGGAGCGATGCAGGTAATCCAACCGTGTGCCCGACCCGACGAGGCCGCCTTCCGCGATCCTTCCAGCATGGACCTGGAGGCCTGAGCCGCTTTCTGGGCCAGCACTGACACCCGGGCCGACTCCGAAGACGCGGTAGCGGGCTAGATCGCGGAGCTCATCACGGAGTACGCCGTCGTGCCGGGCTGGACGCGCGGATAGCGGCGGGCGACCATCTGCTTGGCCAGACCGGCCAGATAGAACGACCCGGTGATGCAGATCAGATCCTCGCGGGTGACCGCCCGTTCGGCAATGTCCAGCGCCTCTTCGAGATCCATCGCGACCTGGGCCATCTTCCCGGTCCGTTCCATATACTCGGCGGCCAGCTCCGCCGGGTCGGTCGAGCGGGGCGACCCGGTGGTGGTGAAGATGACCTTGTCGGCTCCCAGGCGGATGTGACCCAACATGCCGGCCACGTCCTTGTCCATCCGGCAGCCGAAGATCACGATCATCGAGTCGTAGGTCACGTTCTGCCCGATGGCCCGCATGAGGGCCTCGACGCTGGCGGCGTTGTGCGCTCCGTCCACCATGATCCGCGGGTCGTCGTGGATGATCTCCATGCGTCCCGGCAGGCGCGTCTTGGCCAGGCCCTGGATGGCCAGTTGGTCGTCGATCTGGAATCCCCGCTCCTTGAGCACGGACATCAGGCTCAGGGCCAGCCCGCAGTTGATCGCCTGGTGGTCGCCGGGCATGGGCACCGCCAGATGCTCGTAGCGGCTGCTGCCCGCGGTCAGGCTGACGCGGGTCTGGGGGCCGGCCACGCGGGAGGACTCAAACCGGTAGCTGAACTCGATCTCCTTGCCGGTGAACCGGAGGGGCGTGTTGTTCTTTTCCGCCATGGCGATGAGGACCTTGCGGACCTCGCGCGACTGCGGGGCGCTGATGGCCGGCACGTCGGTCTTGAAAATGCCCGCCTTCTCCTCGGCGATCTTCTCCAGCGTGTGCCCCAACTGGGCTACGTGGTCGTAGCTGATGCTGGTGATCCCGCAGACCTCCGGCTTGAGCACGTTGGTCGAGTCCAGCCGCCCGCCCAGCCCCGTCTCGACGATGGCGATGTCGACCTTGCGGTCCACGAAGTACAGGAAGCTCAGCGTGGTCATGATCTCGAAGAAGGTCGGCTCGTCGCGGCTCAGGCGGGCCACGACCGGTGCAACCTTGGCCAGGAGCTTGGTCAGCTCCGCTTCCGAGATCATCTCGCCGTTCACCTGGATCCGCTCGCGGAGGTCCACGAGGTGCGGGGAGGTGTACAGGCCCACGGACAGCCCGGCGTTGCCCAGCATGGCGGCGAGCATGGCGGCGGTCGACCCCTTGCCTTTGGTGCCCGCGATGTGCACGCTGCGCAGCTTCTTGTGTGGGTTGCCGACGCCGGCCAGCAGGCGAGTCATCCGACTGAGGTTGAAGTTGGTCGTGTTATATCCGACCCGGGTCATCTTCTCGTAGTCGGTGACCGAGTTCAGGAAGTTGATGGCTGCCTGGTAGGTGCGAATGCTCGTGCCCGGCCGCCTGCGCGGCTCCGAGCGCGTACGCACAGATGCTACGCGTCCCATAAAGCACTTATCCTGTCACGGAGATCGTCAATTCGTCCGCCACCCGCCACTTTCCACTCGCCCGGTGGCCCATCGGCCGTAGTCGGCCGCTTCCCATCCCCCTACAGGTTATGAGATTACCAGAAACGGCGTTTCGATGCAAGGGATCTTGGCCAGAATGTGACCATACACTATATATTGTAGTGGTGATCCGTAAGGTATACCTCATGTGCTACCCTAGTGACCTGATTGCGTCCATCCGGAGAAGGTTGGCGTATATGCAACCTGCTGTGGCCAATGTGGTTAGAACAGTATCGGGAGGCGGAGATGACTTCGGCCGGGCCGCGGGCCTGGGATGGGCCATGCCACCAAGCCGGGCGGTCGGGACGCTTGTCGCGGGCTCGGAGGGGGGAGGGCAACTGTATCGGGGGCTGCCATCCGCCGAGAAAGCGATATAATGGGTAGGCGAAAGGGAGTTCGCCCTCCAGGAGGTCGGGTGTGCCCCGGCCGGCCCAGTGGGGCACCCGGGCGTGACGGAGGCCCGGTTCTCTGCCCAGATTGATGAGTCGTGTGGGGCTTCCCCTTCAGGGATCATCCGCCGAAGCTGACCGGGCGGGCCGGTGCCCGCCGGTGGCGAGAGGAGTGTCCATGCCGTTGCATTGCATTGTCCGGAATCTCGCGGCCTTGTCGGTTGCGTGGTGTGTCGGTGCGTCGGCGGTTCTGGCTGAGGTGGGGGCGGGTACGACGACCTTGACCTTGGCCGGCGAGGCCCAGCAGCAGCAGTGGACGCAGGCCCTGGTTCTGCTGTCGACGGGGCAACTCGATGAGGCCACGGAGGTGGTCCACGGGTTGGCCGCGGGCGGTGTCCAGGACGAACGGCTGCTGAAGGTGGACGCCTGGCTGGATGCGTTCGCGAAGGTGGAGAAGGAGCGCGAGGAGCTTCGCCGGCAGGACTACGAACAGTACGTGGCGTGGGTGCGGGAGGACGTGGAGCAGGGCAAGTGGCGGCGGGCGATGATCAACTGCGCCCGTGCGTTCCACTCCTGCGAGGACCGGGAGGCGTTTCGCAAGCAGGAGTGGGTGCAGAAGGTGGTGTCCGGCGCGCTGGAATTGGCGGCGGAGTGCGAGCGGGACGGCAAGTGGCCGCGCGCGGCGGGTGTGTACCTGACCTTGCAGGATCTGTTCCCGGATGAGGTGGCTTACCGGACGGCGTTTGAACGGACCCAGGATCATCTGCGGCTGGAATACACGTACACGGAGGAGACGGACTGGGAGACGGACGTATCGGACATTACGCCGTTGATGGCGGCGGAGGCTTTCAAGCGGATGCACGAGTCTTATCTGCGGGAGCCGTCGTTCAAGGAGAGGGTATTGGCGGCGTTGCGGCACATGCTGCTGCTGACGGAGCAGCCGGCGCTGGCCAAGGTCTTCGAGAAGCTGGGATCGCCGGATGAGGTGGAGGAGTTTCGGGAGCGGATCACGCCGTGGCTGGAGCGGGCCGAGCGGCGGAGCGAGATGTCGCGTGACGACCTGATCGAGACGTTCGATCGGGTGGTGCGGATCAATCGGGAAATCCAGCTTCTGCCGCAGAACGTGCTGATCCGCGAGTTCGTGCAGGGGGCGCTCAAGCCGCTGGACAAGTTCAGCGACATGCTTTGGCCGGCGGAGACCGAGGAGTTCAACAAGCACACGCAGGGTCGGTTCCCGGGGGTGGGGATCTCGATCCAGAAGGATCGTAATGCCCCGATCCTGGTGATCTCGCCGCTGGAGGACACGCCGGCCTACCATGCGGGCATCCGGCCGGGCGATCTGATCACCCGGATCAACGGCAAGCCGGCCGAGCCGTTGACCATCACGCGTGCGGTGCGTGAGATCACCGGGCCGCCGGGTACGTACGTGACCCTGACGGTCAAACGGCCGGACGTCGAGGCGGAGTTCGACCTGCGGCTCCAGCGGGCGGAGATCACGATCTACACGATCAAGGGGTATCGGCGCAACGAGCAGGGCCAGTGGGACTACATGATCGATCCGGAGCGGCGGATCGCGTACTTGCGGATGACGAACTTCATGGAGGAGACGGCCAATGAGCTGGAGGACACCATCCGGTCGCTGAGGGAGGGTCCAGGAGGTCTCAACGGGCTGATTCTGGATTTGCGCGGCAACCCGGGTGGGCTGCTGAAGGCGGCGGTGGACGTGAGCAACCTGCTGCTGGGCGGCGAGAAGGAGATCGTGTCCACGCGGGACCGCAGCAGCGAGAGTATCCGCATGTCGACGACGGAACCGGAGGGGGAGCATTATCCGGACATTCCGCTGGTGCTGCTGGTGAACGAGAGCAGCGCGAGCGCCTCGGAGATCGTGGCGGGGGCGTTGCAGGTGCACGGCCGGGCACTGCTGGTCGGTGAGCGGACCTACGGCAAGGGCAGCGTGCAGCAGGTGCTGCACGTGACGCCGGATCGGCGGGCGTTCGTGAAGCTGACGACGGCGTTGTACTACCTGCCGAACGGTCGCTGCCTGCATCGTGAGGAGGACTCGACGACGTGGGGTGTGGACCCGGACGTGGCGGTGAAGCTGGTGCCCAAGGAGATGATCAAGGTCGCCAAGATGCGGCGGCAGAGCGACATTCTGAAGGGGCTGGATCAGGAGGAATTGACGGACGCGGATTTCGAGAAGGTGTTCTCGACGACGCGGCCGGCGGGCAAGGCGCCCACCGACGGTGAGCGTGAGACCGGGGAGGCTGCTCCGCTGGAGGATGATGGTGACGGCGGTCCCGAAGAGGAACTGGCCGAGGGTGAGGAGGATGACGATCCGCGGGAGGACCCGAACAACTGGCCGGAGCGGGATCCGCAGCTCGAGGTGGCGCAGTTGCTGCTGCGCATCCGACTGGAGACGAACCACCCGTGGCCGGTGCATGCCGCGGAGGTGGCCGTGGGGAGCGGGGGGAAGCCGGTAGGCAGCAGGCAGTAGCAAGAAGGCACGAAGGCACAGCGCGGGCTTTGCCCGCACCCCAAAGCGGCCAGGGGACTTACAGCTAGTGTAGTCCGTCGGAAATGGTGCAACTTATACCTGTCCTCAGTGTATATTGTTGTATGAGAAAAGCCATTACCATCACATTGGATGAAGTGGAGCGAGAAGGCCTTGAACGACTCAAATCGGGCCGCCGCGTTGCTGTCCGCCTGGCTGAACGTGCAGCGATCGTGTTGCACGCGGCCGACGGCCTGGAGAATCAGGAGATCGGCGAGGTCATGGGCATCAGTCGCCAGAAGGCCGGACGCTGGCGGCAACGCTATGCCGAACTCGGGCTGACGGGCATCGAGAAAGACGCACCGCGCCCGGGTCGACACCGACGGATTGGCGCGGAGCGGCGCGCGGCGGTGGTCCGCAAGACCCTGCACGAGAAGCCCGAAGGCCAGACGCATTGGAGCCGTTCGACCATGGCCACAGCCACAGGGCTGAGCGAGTCGACCATCGGGCGCATCTGGCGTGAGCACGGCTTGAAGCCGCACCTGGTCGAGACGTTCAAACTGTCCAATGACCCGCGATTTGTGGAGAAGCTCGAAGACATCATCGGCTTGTACGTTGCGCCGCCGGAGCACGCGGTTGTGCTTTCGTGCGATGAGAAAAGCCAGATACAGGCACTCGACCGAACACAGCCGGGATTGCCGCTCAAACGTGGGCGCTGCGGGACGATGACCCATGATTACAAGCGCAACGGCACCACGTCGCTGTTTGCTGCGCTGAATGTCCTGGACGGAACCGTCATCAGCCAGTGCCACTCGCGTCACCGCCACCAGGAGTGGCTGACGCTTCTGAAACTGATCGATTCCCAGATTCCTGGCGACACGACCATTCATCTGATCTGCGATAACTACTCGACGCATAAGCATCCCAAGGTTCAGGCATGGGCGAAGCGTAACCCGCGTTTCCAGTTTCATTTCACGCCGACCAGTGCTTCCTGGCTGAAGATGGTCGAACGCTTCTTCCGCGACCTGAGCGACAAGGCCATCAAACGGGGCAGCTTCTACAACGTGAACCACTTGATTGCTGCGATCACCGAATACATCAACCAGCACAATCAGAACCCGAAGCCGTTCATCTGGACCGCGTCCGCCAAAGATATCCTGGCCAAGGTCAAGCGGGCACCGGCAACGATGAATAAGTTATAAACCGTTAGGCGGAGACCACTAGGAGGTTTCGGATGCGTTACCACAGAGTCATGGTCAACATCGGAATCGCCACGCTCGTCGTTGTCCTCTCCGCCGCCGGACTCGGAGGCGTACGAGCATCCGCCGCGGACCCTGAGTTCCGCGGGATGTGGGTCACTCGGTTTGGAAGTCCGTCCGAGTGGGTGGATCCCGACGAGGCCATCTCCAAGGGCAAGATCGACACGGTCATGCAGAAGCTCGCGACCAACAACTTCAACGCCGCCGTCTTCCAGGTCCGCGGCCAAGCCGACACTCTCTACCCCTCACCCTACGAGCCCTGGTCGGAGTTGATCGCGCCAACTGGCGTAGACCCCGGCTGGGATCCCCTGGCGTACGTAATCGACAAGGCCCACAACCCGGTCTCAGGCGACCCGACAAAGCGGCTGGAGTTCCACGCGTACATCAACGCGCACGTCGCCTGGCAGAGGCAGGCGCGGACCGGCGAGGACATCATCGTGGACAACCTCGACCTCGGGTTCACCGAACTGAGCGGCCCCTGGGGCGTGGCGGCCGACGCCACCGCATACCCCACGCCCTTGGGCAGCTACCGTACCCGCGCCACTACCAAGACCACGACGCTCGGTGAGGTGGAGTGGCGGCCGAATCTCCCGGCGGACGATTGGTATGACGTTTCCGTGTGGTATCCGGCGATCGCCGGCGGCATCACAAACGCGCAGTACACCATCGAGTACTCGGGCGGATCACAGACGGTGTCGGTGAACCAGACCATGAACGGCGCCAAGTGGAACGTGATTGGATCGCCGCAGTTCTTCGTTGCCGGGACGACTGGCCATGTGCGACTGAACAACTCGTCGACTTCCACGGGCACGGTCTTCGCCGATGCCGTCCGTTTTCGGCGGATGTCGCCGCGCGATCCGAACCACGTGTACTACCAACACTGTAACGCCCTCGACCCCGCACACCGGGACTGGCTGGTCAACACCGCTCCGGGCGCCGTCCCCCCGCAGTACGGCTCGGACAGCTACGTGTGGGTCGCCCCCGGCATCCCCGCCTTCCAGGCTTACTGGCGCAAGCAGGTGATGTACGTCGTGCAGAACTACGATGTCGACGGCGTACACTTCGACCGGATTCGGACGCCGGGCAACGCCTACTCGCACGATGCGATCTCCGAGGCCCGGCGGGCCGGCGAGGGCAACCCGGCCGCCCTGGACTTCGCCGATTGGAGCCGGAACCAGATCACGCGGATGCTGTGCGACCTCTACGCGCAGATCATGGAAGTCAAGCCGCAGGTCAAGATCAGCTCCGCGCCGGTGGGGCTGTACCGTTGGGAGCGCTACCAGGCTTACTCCGGCTACCCGCAGCGGGATTGCGGGTTCTTCTACGGGTACTCGTGCGTCTTCCAGGACGCGCAGGCGTGGCTCGCGGCGGGGGCAATGGACTTCATCGTCCCGCAGATCTACTGGGCGGACCCCCCTTACCGCGCGGGGGCGCCGCACTTTAGCGAGGTGCTGCCGGACTGGGTGACCAATAACGGTGGCCGCCACGTTTATCCCGGGCAGAGTTCCGGCGTCGGCGCCCCGGAACTCGTTCATGAGATCGGCGTCACGCGGACGATGGGCGGAGAGGGCAACGTCGTGTTCAGCTACAGCAACTTCAACAACAACAATTACTGGCCGAGCTATTCGGGCGCGGGCGGACCCTACGAGCAGCCCGCAGACGTGCCCGCGATGCCGTGGAAGGATAACCCCACCACCGGAATCATCATCGGCAACGTGATGAACGGCATCGCCCCCGTTGTCGATGCGCATATCACGCGCAATGGCTCGAGCTACACCGCCCTCTCGTCCGGAGACGGGTTGTACTCGTTCCTGCTTGTGCCGCCCGGTACGTACACGCTCACGGTAACCAAGAACGAACTGGGCACGCGAGTGGTTACCGGCGTGACCGTGGCGCCCGGGCAGGTGAAACGAGTGAACGTCAAGTTCGGGCCGGACTTTGACAACGACGGCGTGTGCGATGACGACGATCTCTGCCCGAACACGATCCCGGGTGCGCCGGTGGATGCCGACGGATGCCCCTCGCCGGCCATCCCGGCCGACTTCGACAATGACGGCGACGTGGACGGCGATGACGTCAACGCCTTCGTGGCCTGCGCCTCCGGGCCAGCGGTACCGCTCGCGCCGGGCTGCGAAGGCAAGGACCTCGACAACGACGGCCACGTAGATCAGAGCGATTTCGGTATCGTACAGCTCTGCTACAACGGCCAGGACAATCCGGGCGATCCGAACTGCGCGCCGAACTGCGCGCCGTGAGCCACGCCGAACAGTTCACAGTGAGCGCAGCCGAACATACCAGGGGACATTCTACTTCTGGGTTGACTTCAGGCTGTGGTTCGGAGCCGGAAAACAGGTCAGGTTCGCTTATTTGACGGGCGAGGCGAGTGCCGTGTGGCTGAGTGATGTCTCGCGGTGATCGTCAAGCTCCTGGGGAATGGTGTTTTCACGTCTTGTAACCGTTCACGACAGTTGCACGAAGAGTTGGAAACGCAAAGGCGCCAAGGCGCCAAGCAGAGGGTCGTCATGCCCGAGGTGTTCTTCGCGTCTTGGCATGCTTGCGTTGCAGGCCTGGTTCTCTGCAAACCGTGATGAACCCGGCGACTCACTGGACAGCGCCGGCGGTTCGCCGATTCCATCATGGTACCCGGTTCGACTCGTGAACGGTTACTCCTTGCGTCAACGAGTTGGCTTGGTGCCTCGGGCGGTTGGTCAGCGGTTTTTTTTGCGGCGTTTGCGTTTGTCTTTGCGGGTTTCGCGGCGTTTGGCGACGGTGCTGCCGCCTTTGAGTTTGGGCAGGTACCCGGAGGCGGCGGCCTTGGCGAAGCCGGTGGCGGAGCGCATGCGGTCGAGGACGGACATGCCGCTCATGGCCTTCATCATTCCGCGGACCTGGCTGAAGCTCTTGATGAGGCCGGAGACGTCCTTGGGGTCGGTGCCGCTGCCCCTGGCGATGCGGCGGCGGCGTGAGGCCTCGATGATCTCGGGGCGCCGGCGTTCCTTGGCGGTCATCGAGTGGATGATGGCCTCGAACTTGCCGAGTTCGCCGTCGTCGATGTCCATGCCGTCGAGTTGGGAGCCGAGGCCGGGGATCATCTTCATGATCTGCTTCATGGACCCCATGGTTTTGAGCTTCTTCATCTGCCCGAGGAAGTCCTCGAGGTCCATGCCCTTGGCCATCTTCTTCTGAAGGGTGGCGGCCTCCTGGGCGTCGTATTGCTGCTGGGCCTTCTCGACGAGGGTGACGACGTCGCCCATGCCGAGGATGCGGCCGGCGATGCGGTCGGCGTGGAACTCTTCGAGGGCGTCGAGCTTCTCGCCGATGCCGATGAACTTGATGGGCTTTCCGCTGATGGTCTTGGCGGAAAGGGCGGCGCCGCCGCGGGTGTCGGAGTCGAACTTGGTGAGGATGAGGGCATCGAGTTCGAGCCGTTCGTTGAAGCGCTGGGCGGTGTTGACCGCGTCCTGACCAGTCATGGCGTCGATGACCAGGTAGACCTGGGTGGGGGAGATGGCCTTCTCGACCTGGGCGATCTCGACCATGAGCTCCTCGTCGATGGCCAGTCGGCCGGCGGTATCGACGATGACCACGTCGCGGTCGGTCTTGCGGGCCTCGATGAGGCCGTTGCGGGCGACCTTGACGGCGTTGACGTGGCCGCGTTCGGTGTAGACGGGCACGCCGACCTGCTGCCCGATGACTTCGAGCTGGTCGATGGCGGCGGGGCGTTTGAGGTCGGCGGCGACGAGCATGGGCCGTTTGCCGCGGTCGGTGATGTAGCGGGCGAGTTTGCCGCAGGTGGTGGTTTTGCCGGAGCCCTGCAGGCCGGCCATGAGGATGATGGTGGGGCCCGGGCTGACGAAGGGAATGCGCGGGTCGGCGGGGCCCATGAGGCGGACCAGCTCGTCGTGCACGATCTTGACCATGACCTGCTCAGGGTGCAGGGTCTCGATGACCTTGGCGCCGAGGGCCTTGGTGGTGACCTCGTCGCAGAACTGCTTGACGACCTTGACGTGGACGTCGGCTTCGAGCAGGGCGGTGCGCACCTCGCGCATGGCGTCGGCGACGTTGTCCTCGGAGATTCGCCCGCGTCCGCGCAGGCGGTGGAAGACACCCTGGAACCGCTGGCTGAGTGAATCAAACATGCCCGGACCTCACAAGGGCGTAACTCGCCTGGCGGGGCGAAATGGGGACAGGCACCGCTGGAGCGATGCGTCACAGGCCCCGCACTTGACCCGCATCCGAGGATGCTTCCTTTGCCAAGCATCGCTGGGGCGGAGCCAGTCCCCATTTCACCCCGACGTCGCCAGGCCCGCGTACGCGGCCGGCGAGTTACGCTTACATCAACAGCCGCCCTCCCCGACCGAGCGCATCGAGCGGCAAGTCGGTCGGTTGGGACGGCGAATCCAGTACCCGCCGCGTTCTCTCCCGTCGGGTTTCCATCATCATAAACGCGTCGGGGGAGGCCGCCAAGAGCGGGGGGCGGGAGTGCATGAGCGAGCCGGGGACGCAAGTCCCCGGGTTGTGCGCGGGGATCGGGGAAGCCCAGGGATAACCGGGCCGGCAGAGGTCGTCCTGGTGATGCGCGCGGTTGCTGGCGGGCCGGTTATCCCTGGGCTTGGGGCTTGGGGGGACACGACAATTTGCACGCGCTCGGCACTGCTCAAAGAGCAGTGGCACACGGCGGCCGCCGCGGGGGGCGGCCGCTACGAGCAGTGGCACACCGCGGCGTCTCCATGCTCCGTTCGTCATTCGTCATTCATCATTCATCATTCTCCATTCTCGATTCTCTTTTCCGCTTGGCGTTCGGCGGTGCGGGCGTTATTGTGCCTGCGGGAGGTGACCGCATGAGGACGAGGTTTCTTGGATTGACGGTTGGCGTGATGCTTGGGTGCGGCGTGGCGGTGGCGGACGAGCCGCGGGGCGGGGCGGCGATGCGGGCCAAGACGCTGTTCCAGACGAACTCGCACTATGACCCGCGGATCGCGATCGCGGTGGATGGGGTGATCGTGCACCTGCACGGGGCAAGCGACCAGGCGCTGAGCCGGGCGATCGATTCATGGAAGGAGCATGAGTTCCTGGTGGGCAGGATGTTCTTCGCGGACTCGGACGCGACGAACGAATACTGGACGGGCAAGTGGGACGGCACGCCGCATCCGGACGAGGTGGAACGCGACGCCCGGGACGAGGTGGTGCTGTGTTCGGGTATCCGCCCGTACATGCTGCCGACGGAAGGGTGGACGCGCTACCTGCAGGAGATGGCGGTGGCGTCGATCCAGGCGGGGGCCGAGGCGATCTTCCCCGAGGAGCCGCTGGCCCACGTGCACACCGGGTACGAGGGGAAGTTCCGCGAGTTGTGGGTGGAGCGTTACGGTCGGCCGTGGCAGCCGGAGAGTGCCTCGCCGGAGGCCCGTTTCCTGACCGCGCAGCTCAAGAACGAGCTGTACCTGGAGCTGGAGCGGGCGCTGGGCCGGACGATCCGCGAAGAGGCCCGCAAGGCCGGGCGGGCGGTGCCGTTCATCTTTCCCGTGCACGGGTTGTACAGCAACATCGCCGCTCACCTCGTCGCACCGCTGGGCACGTCGCTGGCCATCGAGGAGATCGACGGGTACATCGGGCAGGTGTGGACGGGGCCGATCCGCTGGGCGGCGGCCAACTACGACTCGCCGGACAAATCGTTCTTCGCCTCGGCGTTCGCCCTGTATGACTACTTCGTGCAACTGGTGCGCGGGTCGAGTCGGCGCATGTGGCTGCTGACCGACCCGGTAGAGGACGACCCGAATCACGCCTGGAGCGAGTTCGAGGAATGGTATCGGCACTGCGTGGTGGCGGAGATGCTGTTTCCGCAGACGGACGCGTTCGAGGTGATGCCCTGGCCGGACCGGATTTTCCTGCCGGGCCACGCGACGGGCGGGAGCACGCCGGCCCCGGAGCGGTTCCGGATCATCACCCTGTCGGCGGTGCAGATCCAGCAGGAGGTTCCGCCGCAGGGGGAATGGTACGGGGCGGAGGGCGACCGGCCGACCGAGGGCGTCGGCGTGGTCATGGCGGATACGCTGATGTGGCACCGTCACGAGCCGCCGGTGTTGCAGGATGCGTATGGTCTGCTGATGCCGCTGATCCAGGAGGGTGTGCCGGTGGGTACGTGTCTGCTGGAGCGGGTGCACGAGCCGGCCTACATGGCTGCGTTCAAGGTTCTCGTGCTGTCGTATGAGGCGGTCAAGCCGCTCGATCCGGCGATGCATGTTGCGTTGGGGAAGTGGGTGCGGGCGGGCGGCTCGCTGATCGTTCTGGGCAAGGGGGACAACCTGAAGGAGGAATCGCTGTGGTGGGTGCAGCAGGGTTTGCGCGACCCCTTGGTGCACCTGTTCGCAGAGCTGGGCCTGGAGGACACGGGCGAGTTCGATCGGCCGGTGGGCAAGGGGCACGTGTACCGCAGACTCACTGGCGGGCGGCGGTTTGCTGATCCGCAGGTGGCGCGGGGCGAGTACCTGCCGCTGGTGGATGCGGCGGTGCGGCAGGCGGGCGCGGCGGATGGGTCGCGTCGGCCGGGGCATTTCTGCATGAAGCGTGGGCCGTTCGTGGTGGCGCACGCGATTCGACAGCCGCTGCGCCTGGCGGGCCCGCTGGTGGACGTGTTCGATCCGGAGTTTCCGGTACTGGACGGCGTGGAATTGAAACCGGGCGAAAGCGGCCTGTACCGCGAGGTGGGGGAGTTGGTGGCGTCCGCGGCAGAGCGGGGTCGGCCGGTCATTCTGCATACCACACATCGGCTGTTGAGGGAGGCGTATGCGGATGGGGTGAGCCGGGCGGCGATCCGCGGGCCGGCCGAGACGCCTGCGGTGGTGCGGTTCCATGCCGCGGGCCGGGAGTTGCAGGCGGTCGAAGCAGTGGATCACGAGGGCCATGCTCTCCAGGTCGATGCGCGGAAGGACGGCGCCAGCTTGCTCGTCCGCTTCCCCAATGTTCCCGCGGGTGCGACTCTGACGGTTCGGTGGAAGTGATCGGGGTGGGGCGGAAATCAGGGGTCGGGGATTCTTTCTCCCGCATCGGGTCGCAAGCGACCCGGCTAAACGGCTGTCTCCTGTTTTCTGTCTCCTGTCTTCTGTCTCCTTCCTCCTTCCCGTTCACACGAACAGGCCCACGTGTTTGAATTCGCGGACGTCGGCGAGGCCGCGGTCGGTGAGCTTGAGGTCGCCGATGACCGAGAGGCTCATAAAGGCCAGAGTCATGAACGGGTGTGAGAGCGGGGTCCCCAGCGAGCGGGCGGCCTGGCGCACCTTCTGAAGCTGTTGGACGACGGCGGCGGCGGGCTCTTCCGACAGCAGGCCGGCGATGGGCAAAGGCAGGTCGGCCAGGACTTTGCCGTCGGCCACGGCACACAGCCCGCCGCGGATCTTCACCAGGTGGATGGCCGCGGCGAGCATGTCCGCGTCGTTGGTGCCGATGACGATCAAGTTGTGGGCGTCATGAGCGACGGTGCTGGCGATGGCCCCGCGTTGGAACCCGAAGCCGCGGACCAGGCCCAGCCCGATATTCCCGCTGGAGGAGTGCCGCTCGATGACGGCCATCTTGAGCAGGTCGCGCTGCAGGTCGGGCACGACGTGGCGGTCGCGGATGGTGGGGGGCTCGCGCAGCTCACGGGTGGTCAACTGGTCGGGGATGACCTCGATGATGCGGACGGAGCGACCGTCGGCGTCGGGAGGGACGGGCATGGCGAAGTCGTTGGGTTCGAGCCACTGCACGTTGATGCTGGAGCGCAGGCGCATGGGCGGATGGCCGAAGGTCTGGTCGGCGGCCACGCAGGCCCCGTCGGCGGCGACCAGCTCGCCGTCCTTGTAGGTGCGCAGGACGCGGCAGCTCTTGAAGTCCTCGAGTACCGCCAAGTTGGCCCGGTAGCCGGGTCCGATGGCTCCGATTTCGTGCAAGCCGTAGTAGCGGGCGGCGTTGAACGACGCGACCCGCACGGCATAGGCCGGCTTGAGGCCGGCCGCGATGGCCCGCCGCACCATGACGTCGATGTGCCCTTCGCTGAGCAGGTCATCGATGTGCTTGTCGTCGGTGACGAACATGACCCGCGGGAGGGTTTCGGGGGTGACCAGGGGTAGCAGGGCGTCCAGATTGCGGGCGGCGGAGCCCTCGCGGATCATGAGGTGCATGCCGAGGCGGAGCTTCTCGGCGCCTTCCTCGCGGGTCGAGGCTTCATGGTCGCTGCGGATGCCGGCGGCGATGTAGGCACACAGGTCGCGCCCGCTGAGGCCGGGGGCGTGCCCGTCGATCGGGGTGCGTCCGCCGACCACGCGGATCTTGTCCAGCACGTCGGGGTCTTTGTTGAGCACGCCGGGGTAGTTCATCATCTCCGCCAGCCCGCGCACCCAGGGGTCGCTCAGAAACGGCAGCAGGTCCACGGCCTTGAGCTCCGCACCCGCGGATTCGAGGTGCGAGGCGGGCACGCAACTCGACAGCATCACGTAGACGGCGATGGGGCAGTACTTGCTGCTGCGGAGGATGAAGCGGATGCCCTCGGCACCCATGACGTTGGCCAGCTCGTGGGGGTCGGCGACCACGGCGGTGGTGCCGCGGGCGACCACCGTGCGGGCGAACTCGGGCACGCTGAGCATCGAGGACTCGATGTGCACGTGGGCGTCGATGAAGCCCGGGCACAGCACGCCGCCGCGCAGGTCGATGACCTCGCGGCCGTCGTAGGAGCCCAGGCCGGCGATCTGGGAACCGGCGACGGCCACGTCCGTCCGCTCGATCGTGTTGGTGAACACGTTGACGAACGAGCCGTTCTTGAAGACCAGGTCGGCCGGCTTGCGCCCGGCGGCCACGTCGATCAGATGCGTTAACTCCATGGGTTACTCCAAGTGATGACATCACCGGATGGCGCTTTCCGGTAGCGGCCGCCCCCCGTGGCGGCCGGCGCCTGAAACTCTGTCGCTGCCCAGCGGCCGCCAGGGGCGGCGGCCGCTACGACGCAGCGGCATCATCCTACCCAAACCCCGCCAGATCCTCCGGTCGATCCACGTCGATCAGGACGCCCGGCTCGCCGGTCTCGACTTCGAGCACACGGTCGGCGAATCGCGTCCGCAACTCGCTGAGCCGGGCGGTGCTCGGCCACGAGGCCACCACGGCGGCCAAGTCGGCGGGCACGATCAGCGGATGGCCCCGCCGGCCCTCGTGGACGGCCAGCACGATCGAGCCTGTCGATGCCGCGAACGCCGCCAAGCACAGATCGACCGACCGGACCGTTACTGCCGGGTGGTCGCCCGGACAGATCAGGTAGCCCTCGGCCCGTGCGCCATACTTTAGCGGTCCCTGCGCCGGTTGTCCGGTTCGCTGGTCCGTTACGCCAAGGTTGGCGGCGGGGATACTGCCCCCCTCCTCCGCTCCCTTACGGTCGCGGCTCTGCGTCGTGTCACGGTCGGCGGTAAGCGTGCCGGCGGTCGCCAGCCCGATCTGGATGGACTCGATCATCTCGCCGTCCGGGTTGGGGTTGAAGGCGTAGACCCGTCGGGGGCCGGGGGGACGCTCAGCCTGGATGGCGGGGGCAATGGCCGCGTTGACCACCGCGACGACGCCCGCGAGGCGGGAGGCCTCGAGCACATCGAGCACGGCGGCCAGCATCGAGCGAGGGCCCAAACGGGTAAGCTGCTTGTAGGCGGCGGGGTGGTCTGCCGGGTGCACCGGCGAGACGCGGCTCGACCGAGCTCGCCGAGGTCCGGCGGCACACTGCCCCTGCACCGGCGGGACGCCGGTGCCACACCCCACCGGCGGGACGCCGGTGTCACACCCCACCGGCGGGACGCCGGTGCCACACCGCTCTGCTGGAGGCGCGGAGGTGGGATCGGTCGACGCTTCGCGGAACCGCCGTCCTCGGCCGGCGGCCGGTACGATGGCCCAGATGTGGGGAATCGGAGAGGTCATCTTAACCTTGCTATTGTAGGGATTCTGGGTGTTTGCACCTCATGTCACCTTGCAGGTTTGGCAGGGTGGCCCATCCTTGCGCAGGGTGGCCCATCCTTGCGCAGCAAGGGTGGGCTGGCGATGATCGACAGGGGAGCATCGTCCTGCTTCGCGAGGAGCTTTTCTCCGTGGGGAGTCTCTCTCGCGTGGGTATCATCGTGAACCCACCCATCGCTTCGCGATGGATGGGCCACCCGTCCCGGTGCCGCAAGCGGCACCGCTAAACAGGGGTGCGAGCGCTGCCCAACGTGGGCTCGAGCACCTCTAAATGTGGTGTCGGGCACCTTTCGACAGGAGTTTGAGCCGTCATGGCCGGACGATGCGGACGCCGGGCGGGGCGTCGATCGTGCTTTCGATGCGGCCGTCGGGGGTTTTCTGGTGCCGGACGCGAAGGATGCCGTGCGGCGTCGGGAAGGTGCCCTCGGCCCAAGCGAGGTCGCCGAGATGCGGCTGGACGCGGACGGCCCGGCATCCGGGTTCGAGGACCTTGATGCCCAGGACGTGCTCGGCCAGCCAGGCGGTCGGACCGGAGGCCCAGCCGTGGCAGAGGCTGTGGCGGAAGCCCTTGTAGCAATGGTTACCGAAGTCGCCGTGGATGTCCTTCTTGCCGGGCGGGACGAGGTTGTCGATGGGTGCGGCGTTGTCGGTCCAGTCGAGGTCGAAGTCCTCCCAGAAGGTGGTCGCTCCGAGGTCGAGCATGGCCCCCCAGTATTCGCGAATACAGTCGAGGGCCCCCTGGTAGTCACCGGCCAGCGCCCGGGCCTGGAGGACGTAGTAGCCGTAGAAGGTGGACATGCGGCGGGCCCCGTCGACGGCCATGACGGAGCGGTTCATGGTCTCGGCGTCGGCGATCCCGGCGAGGGCGAGCAGGGCGGCGGCCTGCTTGCTGCGGCCGGGGTCGGGCACGTGTTTTCGCAGGCGGGCGGCGGTCTCCCGGCAAAGCGTCTGAGTCTTGGCGTCGTCGAGAGCGGCAGACAGCTCGGCACCGGCGTCGAGGGTCATGACGAGCAGCGCGTGCAGGCCGGCGTGGATGGCCTTTTCGTCGCCGCTGGAAGGCCAGTCGAGGAAACGATGGGCGGGCAGATTCTCGCGTCCGTCCGGGCCGACGTGGCTGGCGAGCAAGGCCAGCAGGCCGGCCAGGTACTCCCGCTGAGCGGCGAGGTACTCCCGGTCGCCGTGTTGGAGATACCAGGCGTGGTGGATGAGTATCCACCACATCGAGTAGGAGCTGATACCGTTCATCCAGCCGGGCAGGGGGGTCTCGTCGCGGATGAGGTCGAGGCTGTTGGGGACGATGCTGCCGTGGGGGAAGACGGCGTTGATGGTCATGGTCTCGGGGTGCATGTCGCCGACCCAGACGAGGCGGTCGCGTTTGATGCCGTCCCAGAGATAGTCCTGCATGTTGAGGTGGACGGTGTAGGCCCCGACGGTCCAGATGCGGTTGAGGCGTTCGTCGTTGCAGCGGAACGAGCCCTGGTATTCGAGGTCGCGGTAGAGGAAGACGGCCCGCACGCTCTTGAGCTGGACGAAGCTGTCGTCGTCGAGGAGGTCGATGCGGACGAAGCGGAAGCCGGTGTTGCCGATCTCGTGCGTGCCGAGCCAGGGCACCAGGCAGGTCTGGTCGCGGACGGCGTGGTCGTTGGTGGCGTTTTGCGGGCCGTGGATGTCGCTCATAGCCTCGCTGGCGGACTCGCCGAAGCGGACGCGCAGGCGGACCGGTTGGTTGCCGTGGGTGCCCCAGGCCATGATCTGGA
>CAZEEJ010000040.1:32046-35990 GCA_964511155.1 uncultured Planctomycetales bacterium
CGCAGGCCGAAGTCGAGCAGCAGGCCCGCCTGGCCGCCCTTGTTCCGCAGGACGCAGGGCGAATGGGCTCCCAGGGTCACTTGGCCGGTGCGTTCCTCCAGCAGGGCCCCGGGGTTCTCCACGGTCGCTTCGTCCCCCTGCGTTTGCCAGAGGGCGCGGGTCGGACGCACGTATTGCCGCACGCGGTCGTCGGGGACGGTCCGCTGGCGCAGGTCGACGGTGTCGATGGCCGCGGGCAAGGGGGCCGGGCCGCCCGGTTCGTCGGCCGCACACACGGTGGCTGTCAGGGCGATGCTGAGGATGCAGATTTCGAGAACGAGTCGGGTTTCCATGGGGGTCTCCTTGGGTACCAGGATTCACGAGAAAGTGATTTGTACGGGTTTTCGGGCCAGAGGCAAGCCGGGGGGGGAGGATTTGGCGGCGACAGGGGGCGCGGGTAGAATACCGATAACCTCCGGGGTGCGTGGAGCGTGCCCCCGGATGACGGCATGGACAGCCGTCGGAGGGCGATACGGACTGACCGAACCGGCCGGGTGAGGCGGCGTGACTGATGCACCGGTCGGTGGTGGAGGCCGATTGGTCACTTCGGCATCTTCTGGCGTGGAGACAGGCAATGCACCGACATTCAGGATCCCGGCAAGTCATGCGTGGCATTTGTGTACTGGTGGCGAGCGGCCTGGTCTTGCCGTGGGCGACCCCGTCGTGGGGGGTTCCGGCCCATCCGAGATTCGTAGCGGTTGAGCAGCCCGATGGCGCGCCGATTGTGATCCGCTTGCGGGGCGATGAATGGTTCAACTGGCACGAGGATCGGGACGGTTATCCGATCGTCAGGGCGGTGGGCAGCGGCACGTGGGTTTATGCCCGTGAGGTCGGCGGCGTGCTGAAGGCGACGGGGCACGTGGTTGGCCGGGTTGACCCGGCTGCGGTCGGCCTGGTGCGGCCGGCCATGGATCGTGTTGCCGCCAAGGCGCTGAGCGCCCGGCCCGAAGGGAATCGGCCGACCCGCACGGCGGGGCGCGTCCCCCTGACCGGGACCATGCACAACCTGGTCCTGCTCATCAACTTCTCCGACCTGGCCATTACCAGCAGCGTGCAGGACTTCGATGATCTGTTCAACATGGTCGGTTACACGGTTGACGGGGCCCAGGGGTCCGTCAAGGACTTCTATCACGAGACCTCCTACAACACCCTGACGGTCGAGTCGACCATCGCCGGCCCGGTTACGCTGGACAACGGTTACGCGCACTACGGGGCCAACGACATGTTTGGCGGCGACAGCCGCCCCAGGGAGATGGTGGCCGAGGGTCTCGCCAAGCTGGAGCAGAGCGGATTTGACTTCAGCGTCATGGACGGCGACGGCGACGGCTGGATCGACGGTCTGACCATTATCCACGCGGGCGGCGGAGAGGAATACGGCGGGAATGACACGAACTACATCTGGTCGCACAAGTGGTCCATGCTGCAGACGGTCACCTACGACGGGGTCTCCATGCGGGAATACCATACGGAGCCTGCCCGCCGCGGCTGGGACGATGCCCCTGCGACCCAGGGCCTCACGCGGATTGGCGTGATCTGCCATGAAAACGGCCACTTCCTCGGGCTGCCCGATCTGTATGACTATGGGTATGACAGCGCGGGAGTCGGCAGCTTCTGCCTGATGTCGGGAGGGTCATGGAACGGTAACGACGGCACTCAGCCGGCCAGCATGAGCGCCTGGTGCAAAGCCCAGCTCAACTGGACCAGCCCGACGCCGATCGCCGCTGCGGGTATCTTTACGCTCAATGCCGCCGCCACTTCCCCCGATGTCTACAAGCTCCAGGGGCCGTTCTCGGCCAACGAGTATTTCCTGGTGGAGAACCGTTACGGAGTAGGTTTCGACGCCAGCCTGCCCGGTTCGCAGCGTGGGTTGCTGGTCTGGCACGTCGATGAGAGCCGGCCCGACAACGACGACCAGACCCACTTCCTGGTGGATCTGGAGGAAGCCAGCGGCGTTCAGGATCTCGAGTTGAACCTCAATGATGGAAACGACCAGGACTATTTCCGCGCCGGGCACGTCACGCAGTTCACCGCCACCACGACGCCCAACAACCTCAGCTATTCCGGGGTGCCGCTGGGACTGGACATTACCGACGTCAGCGCCGCCGGCCAGAGCATGACCTTTGATGTCGGCGGCAGCGGCGGGGGGGGCGGGGAACCGCCGGTGGCCCAGGACGGCACCGCGAACACGGCACAGGATACCGCGGTGATGGTCACCTTGCAGGCGACCGACGACGGTCAGCCCGATCCGCCCGGCATGCTCACGTACATCATCGTCGCTTTGCCAGCCAACGGTGCGCTCCGGGACGGGGCCGTGGATATCACCGCGGTGCCGTATACCCTGACCAGCAACGGCAACCAGGTGCAGTACACACCGCAAAACGGTTTTACCGGCACGGACACCTTCCGCTTCAAGGCCAACGACGGGGGCACCCCGCCGGAAGGGGGCGATTCAAACGAGGCCACCATCACCGTCAACGTCGGTGCCGGCGGCGGAGGGGGCGGACCGATTATCGATCTGCGCCCCAGGAGCCTGGTGAATACGGCTCTGCGCGGCACGAATGCCGCGCCCCAGACTTTTCAGGTGGTCAACATCGGCACGGATACGCTTAATTTCAGCGTGACGGATACCGCCTTCTGGCTGGCGGAGACGCCGATCAGCGGATCACTGGGCCCCAACCAGTCCGCGACCATCACGGTGCAGTATGACAACGCCCTGTTGCCTGCCGGACGGGTGACCGCGACCATCTTTGTGACCGACCCCAACGCCCTGAACAGTCCCCAGACGGTACAGGTCGCGCTGACCATCCTGGACTTCGATGACTGCAACGGCAACGGTATCGAGGACGAATTCGACATCCTGTTGGGGTTCAGCGAGGACTGCGACAGCGACGGCGTGCCGGATGAATGCCAGCCTGACTCCGACGGCGACGGGGTGATCAATACCTGTGATTTCTGTCCCAACGATCCGCGCAAGACCATGCCGGGCTTGTGCGGCTGCGGGGTGCCGGATACGGACAAGGATCGGGACGGGGTGGTGGACTGCCTCGACCAGTGCCCGGAAGATCCGATGAAAACCGTGCCCGGCATTTGCGGTTGTGATGAGCCGGACACCGACACGGATGGTGACGGTATCCCCGACTGCATCGACGGGTGCCCGGATGATCCGGGTAAGATCGCGCCTGGCGTCTGCGGGTGTGGTGAGCCGGATCTGGACAGCGACCGCGACCGGACCCTCGATTGCGAGGACGGCTGTCCGCACGATCCGTTCAAGATCGATGCCGGCGTGTGTGGGTGCGATGTGGCGGACACGGATACCGACGGGGACGGCACGCCGGATTGCGTCGACGAATGCCCTGAGGATCCGGACAAGATCCGGCCCGGCGTGTGCGGGTGCGGGATGACGGACGCGGACGTGGACGGCGACGGCCGGCGCGAGTGCCAGGACAACTGCCCGACGGTGTTCAACCCCAACCAGGCGGACACCGACGGCGACGGCGTGGGCGATGCGTGCGATGACTGCCCGTTTGACGCGAACCCCGAGCAGACGGATAAGGATGGAGACGGTGCGGGCGACGCCTGCGACACATGCCCGAGTCTTTCCGACCCGGACCAGGCGGATGCCGACGGCGATGGACGGGGCGACCTGTGCGACAACTGCCCGACGGTGTCCAACCTGGATCAGGCGGACGCTGATCGGGACGGGATCGGCGATGCCTGCGACAATTGCCCGACGGTGGCCAATCTCGGGCAGGATGATCTCGACGGCGACGGCGTGGGCGACGTTTGCGACAATTGCCGGACGGTTCCCAACGGAGATCAGGCGGATAGCAACGGCAACGGCATTGGCAATGCCTGCGAGCCGGTGGCGCCGCCGCCCGGTGAGGATACCGGGGTGACGCCCCCGC
>CAZEEJ010000041.1:0-33934 GCA_964511155.1 uncultured Planctomycetales bacterium
GCCCCGACGCCCGGGGCGCATCACCCATGGGGCGCGTCGCATCTCAGATGTTCAACGACCACTCCGTCAGGGCCACAATGTACTTGAGGTCCCACAGCCACCGCAGCAGCATTTTCGCGGGCACCAGGCACATGCACAGGAGGAGCAGGCTGAACACCGCGTAGCGAGCCCGCCCCAACCGGGAGCGCAGCCCACGCCACACCGTCCTCGCCAGCAGCCACGGCACCCCGAGAAAGTAGCCACCCAGGATCAGCAGGCCTGGCACCTCGCGAACCAGCGGACTCCACAGGCTCGTCTCCCCCGCCACCATGTGCTCCTGACCGCCCCCCCCTCCCCAGACCAGGGTCGACAGACTGACCAGGGTAGCCGGTGCCTCTTGATGCGGGTTCCAAGGTTCGAACGGCCCATAGAGCGTCCAGTTCGGACCACGCAGGAACGTCCCCACCACGATCGGCAACAGCCACAGCAGAATGAACCCTGCCAGAAACACCGACACCGCCATCGGCCGGTCACGCAGCGTGTAGTACCCGTTACCCTTGGGATTCCGATCCAGGTAAGGCAGGGCCGCCAGCCCAAGAACGATCAGTACCGGCAACGCGACCCCCGCCAGCCACGCATCGAAGTACACCAGCAATTCCTGCAAACCCACGAAGTACCAGGGCGCCTTGGCCGGGTTCAGCACCGTCTCCGGATCCGCCGGAGGTTCCAGCGGCGCCCGAATCAGCAGTGACCACACCACCAGAAAAGCCGAGCAGCCCACCAGGGCCACCAGTTCCAGGAAGACCAGATGCGGCCAGGTCAGCACCTTGTCCTCCGCCCCCGCCTCCAGAGGCGGACGGCCGTGCTCCGCGCGTTCGTCGTTGACCGCGGCCTGACGCAGCCCTCGCCACAGAAAGAGGCCGAGCACGGACACCAGCAACAGGATCGCCAGATTGTCCGGTCGGGTCGCATTGGCCCGGAATACCGGATCGAGCCCGGCGGCAGCGACCACCACCAGCAGAACCGCCAAGAGCACCGCAGCCCACCGCGGCCGCGTCCACACGCGATACCACCACAGCCCCGCCGCCAGCGCAACTACGCCGACCACCAGCAGGCCCCCAGGATGCGCCAGCCAGTTGCCCCAGTCGCGCAAGCTGTCGATGATCCGCCCTTCCACGATAATTCACCCGGCCTCACAACGGCCCGCTGATGCCGCCGTCTCTGCGAATACGCCAGAAGTGCACCGCCATGAGCACACCGGCCAGCACCGGCAGGGCCACGCAGTGCAACACGTAGAACCGCATCAATGCCGCCGGTCCCACCGCCGCACCACCCAGCAACACGAAACGCACGTCCGACCCCGGGTGCACCAGAGGGACGCCATCCGCCATCAGCAGCGAGCTGCCCGGCCCCTCGCTGCCCACCAGCGGGGCCGCTCCCGCCATATTCGTCCCCACCGTCACCGCCCACATCGCCAACTGGTCCCACGGCAGGAGATATCCCGTGAACGACATGAACATCGTCAGCACGAGCAAGCCCACGCCGACCACCCAGTTGAACTCCCGTGGCGGTTTGTAGCTCCCCGTCAGGAACACCCGCAGCAGGTGCAGCCAGCAGGTGATGACCATCAGGTGCGCACCCCAGCGGTGGACCTCCCGAAGCAGGCCGAACGACACGTGTGCCCGCAGCCCGACCATGTCGTGATAAGCGTACTCCGCCACCGGCCGATAGTAGAACATCAGCAGGATACCCGTCACCGACTCGACCAGGAACAGGAAGAAGGTCAGCCCGCCCATGCACCAGGTGAACGACAGCCGAACGCCGCTCCGCCGCAGTTCCGGAGGATGCAGGTGGAGGAAGACGTTCCCCAGTATCGCCAGGACGCGGCCCCGGCGATCGCGCGGAATGCCCTGCCGGAAGACTGAACGCCACGGCTGCGACTCACGCACCGCCCGGCTGAATCGTCTGAGGATACCCATCTTCCCGCCCGTCGGTGTGCCAGGGTGGCCCAAGTCCTCTGAACCTGCCAGGGTGGCCCAGGTTCTCTGAACCTGGGGGAGCGATTCAAACCGCCCCTCGTCGCACCCGCCTGCTGCCTGAGCACATCACACCCGCAATCGCTCCCCCAAGTCCAAAGGACTTGGGCCACCCACTGGTGCACAGGTCACGCCCCGCTACGGTGTGGCACCGGCGTCTCGCCGGTGCACGGGCCGCGCCGCCCTACGGTGTGGCACCGGCGTCCCGCCGGTGCCGGGCCACGCCGCCCTACAGTGGCGCCGGAGCCGCCAGCCGAACCATGCTCTCCGGGTGACCCCATTCACCGCGTTCCCCCCGGAACCGCCGGCGACCATCGACGATCACACGCTCCGCATCCACCGTAATCCGCAAACGATCCAGCGGCCGGGGAGCGGGCCCCTCCCGGTTCACACCCGCCAAGTCAAACCCGCTGCCATGGCACGGGCACTTGAACCGTCCGTCCCGAGCGTGCCAATTCAGCAGGCAGCCCAGATGCGTACATGTCGTGCTCAGGGCCACCAGTCCTTCCGGCAGCCGCACCAGCCAGAACCCATGTTGCTTGAAACGCTCTTCCACGATACCCGGATCGACCTGCGCATAGCTGGCCAGCTCACCGACATCCACCACCGGCTCCTCCTCCGCGATGACGTTCGGAGCCAGGAGACGCTGCACACCGACCGCCGCCACCGTCCCGCTCACCGCGAGTGCCGTCCATCCAACGCCAGCCGTCAGCACCGTCCGCCGAGCCAGGGAATCATCCTCCGCCCCCGCGCCCGGGACGTTGCCGCACGGACCGCCATCTTCGTTGGGTAGCATGGGGCGGATTATAACCGCAACTCGTCCCCTGCTGAACCCGGAGCACACCGAAACTGTCCAGTGCACCCCGCCGTCGAGTTGAACATCGGGAAATGGCTCACCGTGTCGCGATCTTCCGTCCCCCGCAACCTCAGAGGATGGCTTCCTCGGGGGCAGGGACCGGACTTCCCGCGCCCGAGCTGGGTGGCGCCGTCGAAGCCCGCAGGTGGACCCGCCCTGGAACGATGACCAGCCTCGGCCGTGAACCTGGCGTGGCCGACACCAGGAGCTCCGTGGCCCATTCGATGACCCGGTCGCGGTCCACCTCGTAGGCAGTCAGGTTACGTTCGGCCGGCAGGGTCGCCCCCGGCTCGGCAATCACCGCAACGCTGAGCTGCTCAGGGATCCGCAGCCCCGCCTGCTGCGCCTGCCCCAGAGCCGCCGCCGCCGACTTCACCCCCACGCACACCAGCGCACCCGAGGCGTTCGTCAGCAGGTTCTCCCGCGTCCCCTCGGCGATCCGGGCCCGCTCCCAGGCCATTCTGTAACGCTTCAGAGCCGTTTGATGCCCCAACTCCGCCGTTCCCGCCGCCGGCAGAAGATCGGCGTCCACCGCCAGCGTCACGCGCTGATGACCCAGAAGGATCAGGTGTTGTGTCAGCTCATACGCCCCGTGAGCGTAGTCCACCTTTACCGCCGACACCCGCCCGGCCGCGTGAGTATTGTTGACCACCACCATCGGCAGGTGGCGCCGCTGCACCCCGGCCAACAAACGCAGGGACGGAACATGACAACAGGCAATGAAACCCGCCACGCCGCGCAGCCCGCCGGCGTAGAGATCGCGTTCCTCGACCGCACCGGCTTCGATGGATTTGTTCACCATCTCGAGCCGACACCCTTTCGCTTCCAGCAGGTCACGGGCTCGGGTGTAGCAGTGCCCCATGTGAACCCCGTCGGCATCCGGGCCGCCCAACCAACCGAAGAGGCGACTCTGGACACCTTCCACCGAATGGGGCACGTCGCTCCCGCTCACAAACGTCCCGCGCCCCACCTGCCGCGTCAGCAAACCCTCGACCGTCAGATCGCTGAGGGCCTTGTTGATCGTCTTGGCGTTGGCCGCGTACCGTTTGGCCAGGAGACGCTCGCCCGGGAGCTTCTCATGCAGCTCCCCGCTTTTGATCGCCTCGCGGAGCCGCTCCCGCAACCGCTGATACTTATAGCTGACCCCGCTATACCCATCCTCGTCCGACTGCTTCGCACCGTTGCTCATAGCTCTTCCCTTCAAGAATGATTGACACCATACCGGCGCGATACGTCAACACGCCGCGCGAACACGGCCTTGGAAGATGGGGGAGAAGTGGGCCGCGAACCAAGGGGGAGATAGGCCCTGTACCACTTCTTAGGCACCTGCTGTATTGTGGTCGGGACACGAACCCAAGTCAACCCCCTGAATAACGAGATGGCGCGATAACCACATACATTATCGAGCGGCTTGGCCGCATTGCCGCGCGGTAGGACGCAAAAGGGTATACCTCCATTATTGCCCGTATGGAGCACTCCATTCCCAGCCATGACACTGCGTGGCATGTCCCGCGAGCCGACACCCACCGGATCAACCGGCGTACGCTTCGCGGACCGCCAACCTCGCCTTCAAGCAAGAACATACGGCGTTAAATCGCGCCACTTGCCAGGCAGGAACCACATCAGCCGGTCGCGGACCAAGCGTCCCACAGCGTCCGGTAATAGTTGAGAAAGCGGATGGCGTCTTCAGCTTGCGCACCCTTGAGGGGCTGGATTTCGATCAGGGCGTAGCGGTCGTAGCCCGCCCCGTTGAGCAATTGGAACAGCTCGCGCCAGGGGTACGGGCTGATCAATTCGTTGATGTGCACCGAGTGGATTCGGTCTTGCAGCAGCTCGAAATAGGGCCTGACGGAGCCATCCTTGAGGTCGTGCGGGTGGTTTGAGTTCCAGGTCACGCCGACGCTCGGATGGTTGGCGATGTCCATGATCGTCCGCATGTGGGGAGGATGCGCGGTGCCGCGGCCGTGGACTTCGACCCAGATCTCGACGCCGGCCTGGGCGGCCGCCTCGCCGCAAACGCGCAGAGCGTTGCCGATCTGCTGCAGCGTCTTCGTCTCTTCCACATCAGCGGGCAGCCCGTTCGGCCGGACCTTCACGCCCTTGGCCCCGAGGTCGTGGGCCAGCTCGACGAACCGCTTGGTCAACTCGATGTTTTGTGTCACCACCGCCTGGTCGGGAGCGTGGTACTCACACGCGCTGCCCAAACCCCAGAGCACGATCCCTGCGTCGGCGAACTGCTTGCGGACTTCCGCTCGGCGTGCTTTGGAGATATCGGGCTCAACGCCGTGTCGGTGTGTCGTACGCAGTTCCACCGCCGTCAGGCCGACCTGCCGGCAACGCTCAATGATCGTGGGGATGTCCCAGTCGGCGGCGATGTTGTAGGTCACGAGGCCAAGCTGCATACGGCGTGTGGCTAAAGGTGTAGCTCGGCCCGCTGCTGGTTTGGTGTCCGGCGTCGGTGTCTGGCCAGCGGCTGATGCGGTGCCCCAGGCCAGGCCCGCCGCCGCGGAACCACGGAGAAGATCCCGACGATTCATCAGCCTGCTCACCTGATCGCTCCTTTCTCAGACGCCTTGCGTGTCTGGTGGGAGCCCACAGGCTGCGTCTCTGGTGGGAGCCCACAGGGTAACATGCTACCCGTTGCCCCCGCGAAGCGGCAAGCTGATTCGTGCATTGGACCCGCGCGTGCGGCGGCGGGAGTCCGCGAGGTGGCTCTTCCGTAGGGTGTAACTCGCCTCCCGCGGTGCGTCACACGTGGGCGAGACTTGCTGCGTGGTCCGGCTCGGCCTGGAGCTGCTTCATGCTGCAGCAGTTACGCCCTTTTTCCTTGGCGCAGTAGAGCTGCTTGTCCGCGGCATCGATGAGCATCTGGGCGGTGAATGGCTTGCCGGCCCGGGGCAGAAGCACCGTCCCGACGCTGACGGTCACGCGATGGCTGCACCCGTCCAACTCGACGACGCATGACTCGATGGCTTTGCGGATCTTGACGCTGACGTGGGCCGCGGTCATCCGGTCGGCGTTGGGCAGAATAGCCACAAACTCCTCACCGCCGTAGCGGGCAACCATATCTACGCTCCGCACGCAGGGCGCCAGGCAGGCGGCGACCCGCTTGAGCACCGCGTCGCCGGTGAGGTGTCCGTAGGTATCGTTGAACTTCTTGAAGTGATCGATGTCCAGAATGATGAGTGCGATCGAGCTTCCCTTCTGGCAGGCATCGGTCCAGACCCGGGCCAGCCGGTCGTCGAATGCCGCCCGGTTGGGGATACCCGTCAGCCCGTCCGTCCAGGCTTTCTTCTGCAACCCCTCGTTTTCCTTGGCGATGGCCTCGGTCTGGAGTTGTGCGGCCAGACTCAGCTCGGTGAGGACCGTGCCGGCCTCGGCCTGGATCTCGGCGGCGGACCGCTTGGAGCCCTCGCTGACCGACAGGATCGCCGCCAGATCACCGAACTCGCGGCGCGTAATCTCCAGGGCACCGGCCAGATCGTCCTCGCCGTGGAACAGCGGCGACGAAACAAGCTTCTGGCGGCGGCTGGCCAGCACGACTTCGGGACCGGCCTCGCAAAGCAGGTCGGCCATATCCGTAGCCGTGGCCACGATCGTACACAGGGTTCGCAGGTCCGCGTCCCCGTCCAGTTTGTCGGGCATCCGCTGATGGCGGACCGCCTCGGACAGCCGGTGCGGGATACCCCACTCCGTCAGCAAATCCGCTCCCAACTCGTGATGCGAGCTGCCCAGGTAGGCGGATTCGTCCTTCTCGGTGCGTCCGAGCGTACCGCCCGCGGTCTGCAGAACGGCCGGATAGTCGTTGGGCATCCCGACCGCGAAGACCAGCTTGCCGATGTGCGAAAGCAGCCCGGCCGCGAAGGCCTCCTCGGGCGGCAGGGGCTTGTTGCGGGCAGCCAGGTGCCGGGCGCACGCCGCGCACGCCAGCGAGTGGGCCCAAAACCGCTCGTATTCGAACCCGCGGCAGGCCTGGGTGTCGTCGTTGGACACGAGCGAGAAGCTCAAGGCCATCATCCGCACGGATCGGATCCCGAGCAGCAGGACCGCATCGCGGACGTTGGTGACTTCCTTGCTGGCCCCGACGAGGGCCGAGTTGGCGTACTTGAGCAGCCGCAGCGAGAGGGCCGGGTCCGCTGCCAACGTATCCGCCAGTTGTCCGATGGACACGTCCTGGCTCTGGCAAAGCTGCAGGATCTGCAAGGCCATGCCCGGCGGGCTGGGCAGCCTGGCCGTCTTCTTGATTTTGTCCAGCAGGGTCCCATTCATTGCTTGGGCATCCTTGGGCCGGAGTCCTTGCTCGTCGGCCATCATCGCCGCCATCTCCTGGTCGCGCACGAGGTACGTGCCGAAGTATCGGCCCGCGTCCTCGACGGAAAGCACGCCGCCAAGGGCCAGGGCCTCGGCGATGTCCGCCGGTGCGCGGAACTCCTGAATCTTGACGAGTGTGTCCACCTGTTGGGGCGTCAGGCAGCCGAGTTCGACCGCTATCTCGCCAAACCGCCGATCGGGGAATTCACGCTGCCGGTCGAGAATGATGTCGATGTCGTCCGTCCGCAGCAATCCGTGGCTCACGGCGATCATGCCAATGGGCTCACGCACGAAGCGTTTATGCTCAGTCAGTTGCCTGGCGACGTTCGGAGGGATGAGGTCCCGTTCGACCAGGTACTCAACGAATGGGTGCTTCATGGCAATGCCTCCCGGCAGGCCGACTCACTCGGACGTGGGTGCCTTCACCCCGGCGCGTTCCTGGGGATCATCGGTCTGAAGGGCAGGCAGCATAAGTTCATTCCCTACAGAGCGGTCATGAGGTCCGATATGCCGCACACGGAGAAGAGACAGCCCACAGATCACACGGATCGACTCAGATGGGGTGTTGTCGGAACCTAATGCAGATCATCCTGGAGGCGAATGGCAAACTTGCGGTGGTTGATGTGGACGAGGCTGACGGTCCGCAGGCCGGGGGCGTAGGCGAACTCGACGTAGCCGGCGGTCAGGACGGGGTAGTAAAGGCCCGGGGTGAAGGTCGCCTCGACGCAGCCCTCGCCGGCCATGCAACGTACATACCTGAGGCGGATCGGCCACGCCTCACCGGCGCTCTCGCCCACGCGAGCCAGGATGCCCACGATCACGCCTTGGCTGAGATCCACCGCGGGAGGCTCCTGAGGCAGACGAAGCCGGCGGCGAAGACCGGCCCAGTCCGTCTCGGTGCGGACAGTGATCAGGGCGAACTCCGGCGAGAGATCCTGCACCAAGTGAGCGGGCAGCGGTCGGTCGAAGCTAACCCGGGCACGCCCGAGACGGATGGGCTCGTAAGGTTCCGCGTTGGCCAGCTCCCAGGTGGGTACGGTGGCCGGGCGGGCTCGGAAGGTGGTGCAGCCGGGAAGTCCGGCCAAGGCGGTCAGGAGCAGGACGGGGAAGGTGAGACGTGAGAAACTGCGTCTCCCGCAGGTGCCGCTGAACGCCACCGGCGGCGAGGTGGCGCGGCACTCGCCCAAGACGGCTCTGTCTCCATTCTCCATTCCTCATTCTCCATCCCCCCCCTGTTGCAGAATGCAACTGGGGGGTATAGTGGCCGCGCGCGTCATGGATGACCCCATTCTGCACAGGACGCAGGGGCGAATCAAGCGGCCGGGCCAGGGAGCACGCAGACCACAGACAGGGAGCACAGCGATGAGTTTCCAGGGACTGACGTTCGGTGTGGTGCGAGAGGTGATGCACGGGGAGGGACGGGTGGCGGCGACCCCGAGCACGGTGAAGAAGACCGTGGCTGCGGGCGGCCACGTGCTCGTCGAGGCCGGGGCCGGGGTCGAGTCGCATTTCCTTGACGACGAGTACAAGGCGGCCGGGGCGGAGGTGCTCGCGGACGTTGAAGCCCTGTTCGCCCGGTCGGATGTCATCCTCAAGGTCAAGGAGCCGCAGTATCGGCAAGAGCTTCACAAGCACGAAGTGGACCTGATGCGGCAAGGCCAGCACCTGATCGCGTTTCTGCACCCGGCGTCACCGGCCAATCACGAGATGATCCGGAACCTGGCGGCCCGAGGGGTGATCGCGTTCACGCTGGACTCGGTGCCGCGGACCTCCCGGGCCCAACCGATGGACGCCCTGACGTCGATGAGCACGGTGGCGGGGTACAAGGCGGTGCTCATGGCGGCGGACCGGCTGCCGAAGTTCATGCCTATGGTGGGCACGGCGGTGGGGACACTGCCGCCGGCGAAGGTGCTGGTGCTCGGGGCCGGGGTCGCCGGTTTGCAGGCAATCGCGACGGCCCGTCGGCTGGGGGCGGTGGTGCACGCCGCCGATGTGCGGGAGGAGGCCAACACCCACGCCAAGAGCGTCGGGTCGAAGCTGATCGACCTGCAGATCCCGGCTGAGGTGGCTGTGGGGCAAGGCGGCTACGCGCGTACGCTGTCCGACGAGTGGCTCGAACGGGAGCGGGCGATCCTGGCCGAGCATGTCGCCCAGGCGGACATCGTCATTACCACGGCCCTCGTGCCCGGTCGGGAAGCCCCTATCCTCCTCACCGAGGCCATGGTCAAGTCGATGGATTCCGGGTCGGTCATCGTGGACATCTCGATCGACCAGGGAGGCAACTGCGCGATCACCGAGCCGGGCAAGGTCGTCGAGCGTCATGGGGTAAGCATCGACGGAACGAAGAACATCCCCGGGATGCTGCCGACCAGCTCGACGTGGATGTTCGCCAGCAACATCTACAACTACATGGTCAACCTGGTCCTGAACGGCCGTATCACACTCGATACGGAGGACGATATCGTGCTTTCATCCCTGGTGACGCGCGACGGCCGGATTGTCCATGCGGGAGCCCTTGAGGCGATGGAAAAACATGGGAAGGGTAAAGGCTAAAGGCTGAAGGCTAAAGGCTGAAGGCTGAAGGCTGAAGGTGGGCGGCTATGGGCTTGGCCGGATTGGTGGTGATCTTTGTCCTGTCGGTGGCGGTGGGCTACAAGCTGCTGCGCGAGGTACCGGTGCTGCTGCATACGCCGCTCATGTCCGGCATGAACGCGCTATCCGGGATCACGCTGCTGAGTGCCCTCGCGGCAACGGCAGCGACCCAGACTCTGGGCCTCCGCTGGTTGGGAGTGCTGGCCGTCCTGTTCGCCACGGTCAACGTCGTCGGAGGCTTCCTGGTCACGGATCGCATGTTGCGGATGTTCCGGTCGGATCGGGGGGAGAAGAAGTGAGGCAGGCGGACGAAGAAAGGCACAGCGGGACAAAGGCAGTGGGTAGTGGGGCAGTGGGCAGTGGGCAGTGGGCAGTGGGGAAGTGGGCAGTGGGCAGAAGGCAGTGGGCAGAAGGCAGAAGGCGGTGGGCGGTGGGCGGTGAAGCAGTGAGGCTTGATTCGCGAGTAAGTCAGCTACCGGCTTGCCTCTTCGCGACGCAACCACCTCGCCGCACGCATCAACGATCCAGGATCGGCAGGGGGTCGTGCGAAGCCGCAAGCGACGGGTCGGTAGCCGTGGGATGAGCGTTGGGGCTTTTCCGTGTATGAAGTCGTTTATGACGCTGTTGCAGTCGCTTTGATCATCGGCATCGTCTGGGGCATCCGCCTGATGAACTCGCCGCGGACGGCGGTTCGCGGCAACCGCATCGGGGCGTTGTGCGTTCTGGCCGGCATCGCCCTCACGCTGGTCGAGGACGGGCTCCTGACGCAGGGCCTCTTGTGGGGGACGATGGCTGCTGGGGGACTGCTCGGGTGGGTCATCGCGGCGAAGGTCGCCATGATCCAGATGCCGCAACTGGTCGGCACGTTCAACGGGCTGGGCGGAGGCGCATCCGCGCTGGTCGCTCTGCTGGTGCTGGGTCAGAGCCCCCCCCCCGACCCCGCGTCGCCGATCGCCTGCATCGCGGCCCTGGCCGTCGGCGGCATCACTTTCAGCGGGAGCCTCGTGGCGGCCGGCAAACTGGCCCGCCGACTGCCCCAGCTTCCCATGATTCTGCCGGGGCATGCGCTGTGGTCGATGCTGGTCCTGGCCAGCTTGATCGCGGTCGGGCTGATGATTGGCGTACCGCTGTCAGACACACGGGCGCTGCCCCACGTGGCCACGGTGCTGGCACTGGCGTTCGGCATCCTCCTGGCCATCCGCGTGGGCGGGGCCGACATGCCCATCACCATCTCGCTGCTGAACTCGCTCTCCGGCGTGGCGGGCTCGTTCGCGGGTTTCGCGGTGCGCAGTCCGCTACTGGTCGCGGCCGGCGGCCTCGTGGGCGCGGCGGGCCTGATCCTGACGGCCATCATGTGCCGGGCATCGAATCGCTCGCTGCTGGAAATCATCAGCGGGCGATCGCTCCTGGCGGCCCAGCGTCTTGCGGGGAAAGGAACCGAGTCCTCGGCCGCGGTGATCGGGAGCAGCGGAACACCGCAGCGTTCCCCGGCCGACGATCGCGATACGACCGGCGCTGCGGCTCATACGAGTGCCGGGGCGCCGGCCGTGAGCGCAGCACCGGCGGGTGCCGCCCCCCCCCTGCCGCCCGTGAAACGGGCGGCGGACCTGCTTCGCGCCGCGACGCAGGTGGTCATCGTGCCGGGTTACGGCATGGCCCTGGCGGAGGCCCAGCAGGAGGTCCGCAACCTCTACGACCGACTGGAGGCCCTGGGCAAGACGGTGCGGTTCGCGATCCACCCGGTAGCCGGCCGGATGCCCGGGCACATGCACGTATTGCTCTCCGAGGTGGAAATCCCCTACGAGAGCTTATGTGAGCTGGAGGCGATCAACGACGATTTTGCCGCGGTGGACGTGGCCGTGGTGGTGGGGGCGAACGACGTGGTGAACCCGGCCGCCAACACGGCGGTCAACACGCCGATCTACGGCATGCCGGTGCTCCGGGTCGATCAGGCCCGGAGGCTGGTGGTCTGCAACCAGGACACCCACCCGGGTTACTGCGGGGTGCCCAACCCTTTGTACGAACTGCCGGATGTGGTATTGTGTCTGGGCGATGCATCACAGACGATGCGCGAACTGATAAGCGAACTGGGCCTGTGAGGCTGCCTCCCGCCGCCCGGGGTCAGGTGGCGGAGACGGCGGGGCCGGTTGCCCCGATGCTCGCCTGCTGATCCCGATGGCCCGCCCGGAAACCTGCTGGACATGAGAAGACTCGTTACTACCCTGATCGTGCTCGGCCTGCTGGCCGGGGGCTACTACTACGTCAGCCGGCATGCGCGGGTGTCGCTGGGAGTGCTGGAGGGCAAAACCGTCCAGGCTTACCGCGGCGATCTGGTGCGACCAATCACCGCCAGCGGCAAAATCGAGCCGACCGGCATCGTGAAGGTCAAGGGTCAGGCGAGCGGCGAGGTCGTGGAAGTGCCCTTCAACGAGGGGGCGATGGTCCGTCGCGGCGAACTCATCGTCCGGCTGGACCCCGACGACGAGCAGCGGACGCTGGACCAGGCGGAGGCGGATTATGAACGGGCCCGCATTGCGCTGGAGTTGGCCCGTCTGGCCAGGGATCGGCAGGCGAACGAGGGGGTGGCGATGGCCCAGGCGCGGCTGACCCAGGCCCAAGCCCGGCAAATCCGGTCCAACGTGGAATACGAACGGAAGCTGCCGCTGACCCAGCCGGCCGGGGGGATGCCCGCCCCGGTGACCCGCGAGGAGTGGGAACAGGTTCGTGCGGCGAAGATGGAAGCGGACGCCCTGTATGATTCGGCCCTGGCGGAACGGGGGCAGGCTTATCTGGCCATCAAACAGGCGGACCTGGAGATCCAGACGGCCCAGGAGAACCTGCGCACCGCCGAGAAACGGGTCGAAGAAGCCAGGGAGCGGCTGATTGAAACCGAGGTGTATTCGCCCATCGATGGGATGATCCTGACACGGGACGTGCAGATCGGGGAGATGACGCAGAGCGGTACGCGCTCGCTCATGGGCGGCACGGTGCTCATGACCATCGCCGACGTGAGCGACATCTACGCGGTGGTCAACGTGGATGAAGCGGACATCGGCACGGTGCGGGAGCTGGCGCCGGCATCGGCCGTCCCTGGGGCGACCGCGACGCAGCCCGCCACGCTGCCCGCCGGCACCTTCGACGAGTCCGAGGAGGTGGACGTCACCGTCGAGGCGTTCCCCGACGAAAAGTTCCGCGGGGTCATCGAGCGCATCGCCCCCCAGTCGCAGTTGATCCAGGCCATCGCCACCGTCAAGGTCTGGATACGCATCACCAGCCCCAATCGGGACAAACTCATCGGACTGCTCAACATCCAGACCGAGGCTCGTTTCACCGTTCGCTCGGTCCAGGACGCGGTCCTGGTGAATTACGACGCGATCAAGCAGGACCCGACGGGCGAAGGCTTCGGCGTCTACGTGCCGGTGGAGAATCCCGCTCCCGGCATGCCCAAATACGAGTTCAAGCTGTGCGAGTTCGGGATTGACAACGGCATCGACGTCGAGGTGATCAAAGGGCTGGAGCCGGGTCAAGAGGTCTACACGGTGTTGCCGCAGATGACCCAGCGAGAGAAGGACGCGCAGGAGAAGGGAAGCGAATGAACACGACGCTGCCCGATGCCTTCTTGCCGGGCGTAGCTCCCCGTCGGCGAACGAAATGACCAATGACGAAGGACCAATGACCAATCAAGCTCGAATGACGAATGGCGGTTGTTCCGGGCCGAGGCCGAAGTTGTGGGTTTCGTGCTTGGTCATTGATTGGTCATTGGGCCTTGGGCATTCGGTATTCTGCCCGAGGAGTCGGCGGACAGCGTCTGACGCCCTTTTTTGCCCCGGTGACCGATGATCCGCATCGAACAACTCACCAAGCTGTACCAGATGGGCGACTCCGTGGTGCGGGCCCTCGACGGCGTGGACCTGCACATTCGTAAGGGAGAGTTCGTCAGCATCACGGGGGCCTCCGGCAGCGGCAAGAGCACGATGATGCACCTGATCGGGTGCCTGGACCGTCCGACACAGGGGCAGTATCTGCTGGACGATCAGCGCGTGGACCAATTGAGCGATCGGCGGCTGGCCCGGATTCGCAGCTCGTACATCGGGTTCGTGTTCCAGACGTTCAACCTGCTGAACCGGACCTCGGCGCTGGACAACGTTGCCGTCCCGCTGATCTACGCCCGGCGGGGTGGGGTGCGGGCCCAGGCCCGCCGTTCGCTGGAGCGGGTCGGCCTGGCCCAGCGGGCCCATCACAAGCCGAGCGAGCTGTCCGGCGGCGAGCGGCAGCGTGTGGCCATCGCCCGGGCGCTGGTGAACAATCCTCCGCTGCTGCTCGCGGATGAGCCCACGGGCAACCTGGACTCGCGCACGGGCGAGCAGATCCTGGAGCTGTTCCACGAGTTGCACCGGGACGGGGTCACCATCGTACTGGTGACGCACGAAATGGCGGTCGCCGCGCAGGCCCAGCGGGTCGTGCACATGAAGGACGGGAAGATCGTGGAGGACCGGCGAGTCGATGACGCGTTCAAACAGGAGCTGCTGGCCAGTCGCCTGAAGGGTGAGCGTGCCCAGCCGGCGGCCGAAGGGAAGGCGGCTGGGCCGTGACCGAATCGGCGGGGTGCCGATTCGCTGAGGACCGAGTCAACTTGTTGATGGACGTGCCCACGCCCGGGTGACGCACAGCAACAAGTTGCCTTGGTCCTGGTAACGGAGCCCGCCGATTCGGTTACGGCCCTGAAGGGCCCAAGGCCGTCCGGCTCGGGTGGCTGAGTGCTGAACTATGTTTATCGTGCAGATTTTCATGATGGCGATTCGCGGGTTGCGTGCCAACCTGCTGCGTTCGCTGCTGGCCACCCTGGGGGTCATCATCGGGGTGGGCGCGGTGATCTCCGCCATGTCGATCCTCGAGGGTACGCAACGCGATATCGTCAACCGGTTCGAATCGCTGGGCAGCGAGACCATCACCATCTACCCCGCAACGGCCAAGAGCGGCGGTCGGTCGGTGGGCATGTACCAGACGCTGGCCGTCGAGGACGCCGACGCCCTGGCCGATCCGCGGATCTGCCCGAGCATCGCCGCCGCCTCGCCGGAAGTCAGCGGCGTGGCCTCGATCAAAAACCTCGGGCGTAACAAGGAAGTTACCGTCCTGGGAACCAACAGCGCCTATGCCGACATGTACAACTACCGCGTGTCCTTGGGCCGGTTCATCACCCGTGACGACGTCGCCTCCGAGCAGAAGGTCGTCGTCCTGGGGCACAAGGTGGCTGAGGATCTGTTCGGGCACGCCCCGGCCCTGAATCGGACGGTCAAGATCATGTCGGTCTCCTTCCGCGTCATCGGCATCATGGAACGGAAAGGCAACATCGGGTTCCGCAACGTCGACTCGCAGGTCATGGTCCCGGTGACCACGGCCATGAACCGCCTGTTCGGCATCCGGTTTCTCCATGCCATCGCCGTCAAGGCCGCCTCCCCCAGGCAGGTTGAGACCGCCATGGCGGAGATCAAGCGCGAGCTGCGCCGCCGCCACAACATCAACATCCGGGCCGGCAAGAACGACGACTTCATGATCTTCAGCCAGGAGGAACAGCGGCGCCAGGTCAACGAGGTGACCACGATCTTCGAGATCGTGCTGTACAGCATCGCCGGTATCAGTCTGGTCGTCGGCGGGATCGGGATCATGAACATCATGCTGGTGTCGGTCACCGAGCGCACCCGCGAGATCGGCGTGCGCATGGCCGTCGGGGCCCAGCGCTGGGACATCCTGCGGCAGTTCCTCATCGAGGCGGGCATCATCAGTCTGCTGGGAGGAGGATTCGGCGTGGCGGTGGGCTTCATGATGACCGACCTGCTGGAGAAGACCACGCGGGTCATCGAGACCTACACCGCTCCGGGGGTCATCGTCTACGCCTTGATCATGGCCATCATGACCGGACTGTTCAGCGGGATCTACCCGGCGTACAAGGCCTCGCGGTTGGATCCCGTGGAGGCCCTCCGTTACGAGTGACCGCCCCGCCACTCGCGGCTTCGCACGACCGCCTGTGTACGGCGTAAATGCGATGGTCTCATCCCCGCGACCGGCAGCAGGAACCTCTGGCGATGACTATCCTGACCATGACACTTCTGGCGGCAGGGCTGATTCTGCTGGTCGGCGGAGCGGAGCTCCTGGTCCGCGGAGCCTCACGCCTCGCCGTGGCGGCAGGAGTCTCGCCGCTGGTCATCGGGTTGACCGTAGTGGCCTACGGCACCAGTGCGCCGGAGATGGCCGTCAGTGCCAACGCCGCCCTTTCCGGACAGGCGGATCTGTCCGTGGGTAACGTCGTCGGCAGCAACATCTTCAACACCCTGTTCATTCTCGGCATTTCCGCCGCCATTGCCCCCCTGGCGGTGTCCCAGCAGTTGATTCGACGGGACGTGCCCCTGATGATCGGGGTGTCGGGCCTGTTCGCGGCACTGGCCCTCGATCTGCGGCTGGGGCGCGTCGAGGGCGCCATCCTGTTGGCCGGTGCGATCAGCTACACCTGGTGGTCGATCCGGCAAAGCCGACGGGAAGGCGAGCCGGTCAGACAGGAGTACGCGGAGGCCTTCGGAAAGCCCGGTCCCGTGCGCAGACACCCGTGGCTGCTGCACGCGGGATGTATCCTGGCAGGCCTGGGAGCACTGGTTCTGGGTTCTCACTGGCTGGTCGAAGGGGCTGTCATCCTGGCCCGATACCTGGGCGTCAGCGAGTTGGTCATCGGGCTGACGATCGTGGCGGCGGGAACCTCATTGCCCGAGGTCGCCACTTCCGTGGTCGCCAGTCTCCGCGGCGAAAGGGACATCGCGGTCGGCAACGTTGTGGGAAGCAACCTGTTCAACATTTTGGCGGTGCTCGGGCTGGCGGGCGTGCTCGCGCCGGGAGGCCTGGCCATCTCCCCCGCCGCACTGCGTCTGGATATCCCCGTCATGCTCGCGACGGCAGTCCTTTGCTTGCCGATCTTCCTCACCGGCTACGTCATCTCGCGACGGGAGGGCCTGCTCCTGCTCGCTTCCTATCTGGTGTACACCGCGTGCCTGGTGCTCAGCAGCGCGGGCGGTCCGTCGTCCTGGCCTGGCGTTGCCGAATAATGTAGATCCATATCGACATATTTCCACATCGTTGATACTGAGAACGTCGTGTAAAAACTGCATCTTGGCGGGCTGGCGCGGGTCCGGCACTTTCGTGCGGCGGCGTGACCGGACCGTGCGGGCGTGGATGTCGCCGGCATTTTTGTTTCAAGGCCAACTGGATTCTGTGCTTGCAAACCGTCGGGGAACGCGATACAATCGGTCACTGAGTGGGCTGAAGGCGCACTTCCGTGGGTTCGGGCGGGCAAGGGGGTATGCCCAGCGAAAGGAACTCGGTGATGAATATGAAGGGATGTTTAAGAGTAGCCATTCTGGTCGGCTGCCTGGCGACGGTCGCGGCCGCCAACCCGGTGGTGACCATCCTCGACAGCGGGCACAATGCCGGTCCGCTGGTGGCCAACCCGGGTGATACCTTTGATATCATCATCCAGATCGCGACCGACGTGGCCCTGTCGGCTGCGCAGATGTACGTGACCGACACCTCCAACCTCGGCTACCTGACGGTCAACTCGATCACCTGGAACACTGCGGTGTGGGACGTGAGCGGCGCTACCATTCCCACTCCGCCGGGCGGCAACCCGCCGACCTACGCCATCAACCAGGTATTGAACCCGTCGCTCGACATCGGCACGACGGCCAGCGGCTATAACTCGGGTACCGGTACGTTCGACTTCGCCACGCTGAACGTGACCCTGGATGCGCTGACGCCTCCCGGGCAGAATCTAGCCTTGCAGGCCACCGGGCTCGTGTTCGCGGACACCGGCTTCAACACCATCGGGTCCTCCACAGGCGCGCCCTTCGTGGTCCAAACCCCCGGCGAAGCGCAGGTAGTCCCGGCTCCCGGCGCCGCCATGCTGGGCTTCATCGGGCTGAACATGGTCGGGTGGATTCGCCGACCGCGACGGGCCCGGGCTGCCGCCCGCGCGTAAACGCGAGTTTTGTGGTATCATCCTCAGCGGTGGAGAGCTTGGCCTCCACCGCTTTTTTGCGCCCTTCGAGCATACGCATGAGATACGACGTGGTGGTGATCGGCGGCGGACATGCGGGCGCGGAGGCGGCCTGGGCGGCGGCGCGGCTGGGCATGGCGACCGCGCTGGTCAGTATGCGTGTCGATGCGATCGGGCGAATGTCGTGCAACCCGGCCATCGGCGGCCTGGGGAAGGGGCACATGGTCCGCGAGATCGACGCCCTGGGCGGAATGATGGCCCTGGCGACAGATCGCGGCGGCATTCAGTTCCGCATGTTGAACCGAAGCAAGGGGCCGGCCGTCTGGGCACCGCGGGCCCAGGCAGATCGCGTGCTGTACGCCGAGGCGGTGCTGGATCTGTTGCGGTCCGTGGAAGGCCTGGACCTGGTGGAGGGCACCGTGGAGCGTGTGCTGGCCGATCCGGCTGACGGCGGACCAACCGGCACGGGCAGGCCGGCGCTGACCGTTCGGGGCGTGCGCTTGCAGGATGGCAGGGAGTTGCCCTGTGCCGCGGTGGTGATCACGACCGGCACGTTTCTGCGCGGGCTGATGCATTGCGGTCCGCAGCAGACGCGCGGCGGCCGGGTCGGCGAAGCGGCGGCGGTCGGACTGAGCGAGGATCTGGCGAGGCTGGGCTTCACGCTCGGCCGACTTAAGACGGGCACGCCCCCGCGACTGGACCGCGAAACCATCGACTACGCACGCTTGGAGCCGCAGCCCGGCGACGATCCCCCCGTGCCGTTCTCCTTCATGACCGGTTGTCTCGCGCAGCCGCAGGTCGCCTGCTGGATCACGCACACCAACGAACAGACGCACGAGATCATCCGCGCCAACATCGACCGGGCGCCGATGTACTCGGGTCAGATCCAGTCGCGCGGGCCGCGTTACTGCCCGAGCATCGAGGACAAGGTCATGCGCTTCGCCGACAAGTCCTCCCACCAGTTGTTCCTCGAGCCGGAAGGCTACGACTCGCCGCTGGTCTACGCCAACGGCATCCCCACCTCGCTGCCGCCGGATGTGCAGGAGGCAATGGTCCGCACCATCGCGGGGTTGGAACAGGCCCGAATCGTTCAGCATGGATATGCCGTGGAGTACGACTGGGTGCCGACGGACCAGATCGGGCCGACGCTGGAGACCAAGCGGGTGCGGGGGCTCTTCCTGGCGGGGCAAATCAACGGGACGAGCGGTTACGAGGAGGCAGCGGGCCAGGGCCTGCTGGCGGGGATCAACGCGGCCGCCCGGGTGCGCGGTGCAGAGGCGCTGGTGCTCGGGAGGGATGAGGCGTACCTCGGCGTGATGGTGGACGACCTGGTGACGCGCCCGCCGGATGAGCCCTACCGCATGTTCACCTCGCGAGCGGAGTATCGGCTGCATCTGCGGTGCGACAACGCCGACGCGCGGCTGACGCCCATTGGACACCGTATCGGCCTGGTGGATGGGGATCGCTGGCAGCGGTTCACGACCAAGCGTTCCGCCGTCGAAGCGCTCGAAGCGGAGTTGGCGGCCCGGCGCTGGCAGGGGCGATCACTGACCGAATGGCTGCGTCGGCCGGAGATGCGACTGCGGGATTTGCAGGCCCATGAGCCGACCTTGGGGGTGGACGGCTTGCCTCCCGAGGTCGTGGAGACGGTCGAGATCCGGCTGAAGTATGCGGGATACCTGGAGCGCGAGCAGCGGCTGATTGATCGGCACCGACAGGTCGAAGGGCGTCTGATTCCGGAGGCCTTGGACTTCCAGACCCTGCGGGAGTTGCGGTGCGAGGCCCGGGAGAAGTTCACCCGATTCCGTCCGCGGAACCTGGGGCAGGCGGCGCGGCTCAGTGGAATCAGCCCGGCTGATATCGCCACACTGGCGGTGTACCTCGCGCGTCCCGTACGCGGGTAGTTCCTGGGGCGCGAAGCCGCAAGCCGAACGCATACCGCCCGCGACTCTTCTCTCTCCCGTTTGCACGACTCTGCGCGTTGTGGTCTAATAACGGTCCGTCGTCCATCACCCCGACCTCCGGCGGCGCTGGGCAGGGTGTGCGCGTATGGACCTATTCACCGAACAACGGCAGGCGGCCTTCAGGCGTGTGGAACCTCTGCCGGTCCGCATGCGCCCGCGGACCCTGGACGAGTTTCTCGGACAGGGGCATTTCGTGGGTGAGGGGCAATTGCTGCGACGGCTGCTGGCGGCGGATCGCCTGTCGAGCGCGATCTTCTACGGCCCGCCGGGCACGGGCAAGACGACCCTGGCTCACGTCATCGCCCATCGCACCCAGGCCCGGTTCGTCGAGATGAACGCGGCGGCGGCCACGGTCAAGGACGTGCGTGAGGTCATGGCCGACGCCCGGGCCCGGCTGGCCAGCACCGGGCAGCGGACGGTCCTGTTCCTTGACGAGATCCACCGCTTCAACCGTGCCCAGCAGGATGTACTGCTCAATGACGTCGAGAACGGACTCATCATCCTGATCGGGGCGACGACGGAAAACCCCTTCTTCACGGTCAACGCCCCGCTGGTCTCGCGAAGCCAGATCTTTCAGTTCGAGCCGCTCGCTCCCGACGACATCCGCACGCTCCTGTTCCGGGCGATGGGAGATAACGAGCGTGGCCTGGGCCGTTACGGAGCGGAACTGACCATCGAGGCGGCCGACCACCTGGCGGTGACCTGTGACGGCGATGCCCGCAGGGCCCTGCTGGCACTGGAGGTGGCGGTACTCTCACAGATCGAGGGCAGGGCCGCGGATGGCAACCGCAAAGCCGTCGGTGACCCGAGCCCCGGCGACGCCCCGGCGCCGATCGTGGTCGATCTGGCGGTTGCCCAGGAATCCATCCAGCGGAAGGCCATCGTCTACGACGGCACGGGAGATGAGCACTACGACGCGGCCAGTGCGCTCATCAAGAGCATGCGCGGCAGCGACCCGGACGCGGCGGTGTACTGGCTGGCGCGCATGTTGGAGGCTGGCGAGGATCCGCGATTCATCGCCCGGCGGGTGACCATTTGCGCGGCGGAGGATGTGGGCAACGCCGACCCGCGGGCCCTGGTGGTGGCCAACGCCGCCGCCCAGGTCACGCTGCTGGTGGGCATGCCCGAGTGCCAACTGCCGCTGAGCCAGGCAGTGATCTACGTGGCCTGTGCCCCCAAGTCCAACGCCTCGGCGGTGGCGATCTGGACGGCATGCCAGGACGTGCGCGAGGGCCGGACGATCCCCGTCCCGCGGCACCTGCGCGACACCCATTACCAGGGCTCCGCACGGCTGGGGCATGGCCAGGGCTACCAGTACGCCCACGACCACGCCGGCGGTTTTGTGCAGCAGGATTACCTGGGCGTCGATAAAAGGTATTATGTACCGACAGACCGGGGGTTTGAGAGCGAGATGGGTGCCCGCCTGAATCGCCTGCGCGGAGCGGAGGCAAGGGACCAGGCAGGCGGGATCCCTGCGGAGTCCGCGGGGCGGCCCGGCGCGATGCCGCCCGCACCCGAACCGACAGGGACCGGTCAGGCGTGAAAGGGCCCACGTGATCAAGAAGGCGCTACGACAGCAGTTGCGGGAAGTGCTGGCCCGGTTGTCTCCGGGTGAGCTGCACGAGCGTTCTCTCCGGGCGTGCAACCGGCTGGCCGAGACCCGCGAGTACGAGCGTGCGGAGATCATCATGGTCTTCCTGTCGCTCCCGGCCGAAATCGACACCACCCCGCTGGTGCACCGGGCATGGCGGGACCACAAGCGCGTGCTCGCCCCGAAAGTGAGCTGGGCACAGCGTCGCATGCTGCCGATCGAGATCCGTTCGCTTAGCGACGACGTGCGCGAATCGGCGCTGGGCTTGCGTGAACCTGCCCAGGGCATGCCCATCCCCGTAGGCGACATCGACATGGTGATCGTTCCCGGGCTGGGGTTTGACCGGCTGGGTAACCGCATCGGGCGCGGCCGGGGCTTCTATGACCGCTTCCTGGCGCACCGGGACTGGCAGGGCGTCGCCGGTGGGCTGGCCTTCCAGGAGCAGGTCGTGGACCGCGTCCCGGTCAGCGAGCACGACATGCAGGTCGATATGCTGGTCACCGACGCCGAGGTTCTGCGCTTCGGCCCGTAGGTCTACCACGCCCCTTGCCGTTCCCCACTCCGTGCGAAGCCGCAAGCGGCGGGTGGCCCCGCCCCCCGCCAGTACGCGCGAAGCCGCAAGCGGTGGTTGGCATGACTGCACCTGCATGGTATCCTGGAGGCTTCCGGGGCTCGGATGATGGAGAGAGAACCGTGTATCTCAGACGAGACCGCCAGCGCAGGAAAAGACGGATCGTGGCCGGGCTGGGCTTGGCTGTGGCCGCGGTCGTGGTGTGGACGTGGCCCGGCGAGTACAACGCCCGCAGCCTCTTGACGGGGCGTAGGCCCGCCGAGGAGCCATCGTTGCGGGAGACGCCGGCCTTGCGGCTACTGGTGCCTCCGGGCCAGGGGGTTAACCGGACCGTGGGGCAGGATGGGAGCTCGGGAGATCGTGGCGCGGCTTCCACCGTGTCTCCTGCCGAGCGCAGCTCCCGGCTGGCGGGTACGACACAGCCGGCGACCGCACCCGCAGGTTGGCCGGCACGCGCGCCAGACTCGCCGACCGCCAGCCGGCCGGCCGAGGTCCGCACGGACCCATCGGCACCGCGAGGCGCTTCCGCCCTGCTGAAGCGCGGCATGGATGCCATCGCGGACAACCGACTGCTGGAGGCTCGCCGCCTGATCAACGAGGCCCTGCACGGCGGGTTAACGGATACGGATGCCCAAACCGCTCGCCGGGCACTCCAGGATCTGGCCGACAAGACCCTCTTCAGCCGGGCGGTCATCGCCGACGATCCACTGGTGGCCTGGCACACCATCCGCTCGGGGGATACCGTCGGCCGACTCGCGAAACAAGCCCACATCTCTGAAGAACTCCTGGCCCGGGTGAACAACCTGCGGAACAAGAACTTCGTCCGCGAAGGCCAGCGCATCAAGACCCTCCGTGGGCCGTTCCACGCCTCGATCCGCAAGAGCGCCCACGAGATGGATCTGTACCTGCAGGATGTGTACGTGCGAACGCTGAAGGTGGCCCTCGGGGAGAATGGCAGCACGCCGACCGGCCGATGGAAAGTGGTCAACCAGCTCGAGAACCCCGGCTGGACCGACCCGCGGACGGGCAAACGGTGGCATCCGGACGACCCCGACAACCCGATCGGCGAATACTGGATCGGCTTGGAAGGCGTCGAAGGCGAGGCCGTCGGGCAGATTGGATACGGCATTCACGGTACGATCGAGCCGGAAACGATCGGCCAGGACGTTTCGATGGGCTGCGTTCGTCTTGCCCCCGACGAAATTGCGTTTGTCTACCAGTTGCTCGAACCGGGACGTTCGTTCGTGACCATCAACGAGTAGGCCCCAGGCATGAATGCCAAACCCACTGATGCCGAGGTGACGGTCGCCGAGCTTCGCGGGCTGATCGCCGACTTCATCCGCGAGCGCGACTGGGAGCAGTTCCACGATCCCAAGAACCTGTCCATGGCCATCGCCACCGAGGCGGCCGAGCTGATGGAGCATTTCCGCTGGGCGCGCAACGACGCCGCCCGCGAAATGATGCAAGACCCACAGACCCGCCAGGCGGTCGCGGAGGAGCTGGCGGACATCCTGGCCTTTGCGCTCTCCTTCGCCAACGCGGCGGACATCGATCTCAGCTCGACCCTGCACGCCAAGATGGTCAAGAACGCGAAGAAGTACCCTGCGGATGAGTACCAGGGGAGGTATTGAAAAGGCACAGAGGCAGAAGGCACAAAGGCAGTAGGCAGTGGGCAGTGGGCAGTGGGCAGTGGGCAAAAAGGCTGACGGGTGGTGGATGGCGGGTCGCGCAGAAGTGTGACTGAGGATTCGCGAACACGCTCCCGAACTGGCTTGCCTCTTCGCGGCAGAAGGCAGAAGGCACAAAGGCACAGCGACGCGAATCAACCAGCCTTTTCGGGGGGAGGCGCCTCGTCAGCATCGCCTGCCGCGGGTGCTTCATCGGCCGGCGTTGCGGCCCGAGCGGGCCGCCGCACCTCGATCGGAATCGGTTTATCATTCAGAAAGCTGAGGGTCCGCTGCGGGAATGGGATGTTGATCCCGTGCTCCTCAAAGACCTTGGTGACCTCGAAGCGGATCTGCGAAAGGAACTCCCACCGCGACCCGGGACTCCCAAACCAGCAGACGAGTACGAAGTCCAGGCTGTTGGCCCCAAAGTTCATGAACCACACCTGCGGGGCAGGATCGACCAAGGCGTTGGGGTGGCGATAGGCAATGTCCAGCAGCAGCTTACGGACCAGTTGCACGTCGCTCCCATAGGCCACGCCGACCTCGAGGCGGGCGCGAAGCACCTGGTCGCTCAACGTCCAGTTGGTGACCCGACCGCTGATGAACTCGCCGTTGGGAACGATCAATTCGATATTGTCAGGAGCCCTGATCCGGGTCGAACGCATGCTGATGGCCAGCACCTCGCCGGGCTTTCCGTCGATCTCGACGATGTCGCCCACTTTGATCTGCCGTTCGAGCAGGATCATGAGCCCGCTGATGAAGTTGACGAAGAGGGGTTGGAGGCCCAAGCCCAGACCCAGGCCGAAGGTGCCCAGCAGGATGGTCAAGGCTCCGAGGTCGATGTGAGCCAGGTTCAGCCCAATGTAGATGGCCAGAGCGATCACGCTGTAATGCAGGAGCACCAGGACGGCGGCCTGGGTTCCCCGATCGAGATGGCGGGTCTGGGGAAAAACGTCTGTTTCGAGAAAGGAGCGCAGTGTCCGGGATGCCAGCACGCCGAGGATGACAGCGAGCACACCGAGCAGGAGGCGCCACGTGGTGATCGGGCCCGCGGTAGTATTAATCAGTCCGCGTTGCAGGAACGCGTTGATCTCCCACGGGCTGATACCCCACAGGCCCAGGGCCAGCACGAGCCCCCCCACAAACACCGCCAGGCGGAAGAGTTGCACGACCAGCGGCAGCAGGGGATGGCCGGCCACCATCGGAACCTCTGCCGCTCCCTCATCCGCCGTCGGCGGCTCGGAAGCGCCAGCGCGACCCCAGGCGGCAATGAGGCTGCGCACCAGCTTGACCAGCAAAAAGACGCCGACCGTGGCCAGCAACCCGCTCAGCAGGTAGTCGGTGAGAGGAGCATATCCCACCAGCTCAAGGCCGATCAGTGCGACGGTGCACAGGGTCAGCAGCGGAAAACAGCGCACGTACAAGGCTGACCGAAGGTCCGGGGCCTTCCCGCCGGCATCGAGCGAGGGGAAAAACCGGCGTCGCGGCAACAGGTAGACGGTCACCAGGATCAAGAACAGGACCGTGCAGACATCCCACCACAAATACCCCAGGACCAACGACGAATCGATAACGTACAGGACCACGCGCGGCGGGACGGTGACGACGACGAACAATCCGATGGTCCACAGCCAGCGGCGATGATAGCGGGCGACCGCGTCGTCGCACCGAACGAGCCGGAACGCGGGCCTGGAGGGATCGAAGATCGCGGAAATGGTCGCAAACACGAGCACGGCGACGACGGTCCCGGCCAGCAAGCCAGCGGGCATGGACAGGACAAAGCCTTCGGAGACGACCGCCAGGTGGCAGGCCAGCAACATGAGCAGCGTGCAGATCGGCACGGCCGTCCAGGCCAAGATGCGCACTCCCTGGATCTCCAGCCGATCCAGCAGACAGATGGGCTCGGGCGGAGACGGATCCGGCGGAGCGGCCGGAGCGGCCGGCTCCCCCGCGGGAGACTCCGCGGCCGCTTCCCCACCGGCGGGCAGGGCGGGCGGAACCAGGGCCTGCGGCTCCTGCTTTCGCAGCCAGAGATTCAGCCGGTGTCGAACCGCCGACGCTCCCACCGCCGTCAGGAAAACCAGTATCGCGACGGTGAGCCACCTGCCGGCCGGCACGGCCCGAAAACTCTCCCACTCCCGGTGCAGCAGGGCGCGCAGGGGCTCGGCCGGCTTGCCTTCGCCCGTCCGCAGCGACTCCCACTCCTTGCCGACCGCCGCCCAATCCTGGCGAAGCGGCCCGCGATCACGCTTTAACAGGTAGCTGCGGTACATCCCCGAACGCTCGCTACGCAGCCGGGCCACGTGCTCTTCGAGCAACGGGATGGTCTTCCTGAGCCGCTCGCGGGAGACCTCCAGTCGATCAACCACCCCGTCGAGCGTGGCGTGAAGGCGGCTTTGAAGATCGCCGGTCAGAGTCGCCTGACGTTCCCGGGCGACCATCAGCTCGTCACCCTGGAGCGCTGTGATCTGCTGCTCGAGCTTCTCCCGCCCGACGCGTACGCGTTCGCGGATCTGGTCCCGGCGTTCCTGAACGATGCGTAACTGGTCGGTTACCTGATCGAACTGGCTGCGGCACTCGCGCAGTTGGGCCTCGTATCGGGAGAGGTACTCACCGGCCATGTGGTAAGACTGCAGGATCGACTGACCCTGGCGTCGCTCGAGCAACTCGGTGAACAGGCTGAGGTAATACTCCCCTCGCTTGATCCGCTGTTCGATCCGGTCGGCATCGGCCTGGGAGATCACCTCGGGCAGGTTGCCGGCGATGTGCTGGAACTCCGCCAAGCCCTCGGCGGCGGTCATCCGCAATTCCCAGTATGTCCGACCGTGCGGCGGCAGGTCGGGCCGCGCGAGTTGTTCGGTGGCGTACTCGACTTCGGATTGGGTGCGGATTGTCTCCAGGCGTAGCCGGTAGTCGTGCAGCGCGTTCACGTACCCCGTCAGCGCGGCGATGCGATCCGCATTGAGCGGCTGGGCCCGTTCGAGCAGGATGCCCAAGTCGGTGTGCACCGCGGCCCGGAGAAGCTGCAGATTGTGCCGCCACTCGTGGACGCGTTTGGGCACCAGGAGGAGTTCGCGTTCCTCCCGACTCTGGGCCTGGACCAGCTTGGCCGGAAGATCGGTAGTCGCCAAGCCTGACAGGTACTTCCGCAGCTCCTCCAGCGTGGCCCGGACGGCGGCCTCCGTTTCGCCCCGCTGCCGCGGCAGAACGCTCAACTGTTGCTCACGCGTCGTCCGCAGGGCGATGAGACGCTGCAACTCCGCGTTCTGCTCGTTGAACTCCTTCTCGATCTCATCGAGGCGCGACAGCCAGACGTAGCGGATCTCTTCCCTCTGCAGCGACAGGTAATGCTCACGCCGCTGATTCCACTTTTCAATGTCCTGCCGGATCTTGTTGATGGTCTCGGGGCTACCCAGGCGGTCACTGTCGGCCCGGATTCTCTGCCAGTTTTCGAGCTCGGCCTGGTATTGACGGAGCACTTCGACCAGCGGCCAAAGGGTGGCGGCCTGCTGCCGGGCGGTTTCCTCGGCCGGCTGGCTCGCCGGTTGCGTGGCCGGCTGGGTAGTCGGATAAACCTGCAGCAAATCCTGCACCATCTTGAGCCGCTCGGCAATCTGGGGGTTGTTGGCCGGCGCGGGCAGGATGACCGGAGCGAGCAGTTCGGCACCCGCCACGGCGTCGTGTTCGGGCTCCGGGGGAGCCGCCGGTTGCGTCACGGGCGGCGGGGCATCCTCGGCGGCCGGCGCGGTCGCAGTCGTCGCCTCCTGACCGAGCGAAGCCGCCGCCGACCACAACAGCAGAAGCAGCGTCCAACTCAACCCCAGCGTTGCATTCCGCAACGCGGAGAAAGTGAGAGGTGAGAAGTGAGAAGTGAGAAACCGTGTCTCCCGTGGATGCCGGCAAACCTCACTGGCGGCGAGGCGGGGCGGCAGGCATGGAAGGTGGTTTTTTCTCGATTCTCCATTCCTCATTCTCCATCCTCTCCCCGTTGCAGAATGCAACTGGGGGGTCAAGAGTCCGAGCCGCCGCCCCCGCCGGCGCATTCCTCCTTGCGATTGTGTGTCTTGAGCCACTGGACGCACACCCGCGGGCACGGGGCGTCACCGCTACCGGCAACGTGCACGCGCGGCGCGTGCCCCTTGCGCCGCGCGAAATCGAAGCAACAACGGCCCCATTCTAGGCCGCAACACGTTCATCCGCAACGAACCCGCCTGCACGCCGCCGGGTGATCGCTCCCGTATGTTCGCTCCCCGCGTGCCACTGCTCTTGGAGCAGTGCGGATCGCGTGCGAGCTCCCGCTCTGCCCGACTTCCGACCCCGCGCCCACCCGGGGACTTGCGTCCCCGGCTCGACTTGCCGTGTGCCACTGCTCTTTGAGCAGGACGAACGCGTGCCGGCCAGGGATCGGCGATCGGGTGGCCCCTCCTTGACACCGTCCGCGACCGGGTGGATGATGATGCCTGACGTTTAACCCTAGGCACAAGGAGCACGCTTCCCATGGCAGAACCAAAGGCTGACAACTGCGCTCAACGGATCCTCGACCAGGTAGCCGCCGCCGGCCGTAATCCGGATCAACTCCTCGCCCGGCTCAAGGGCTTCGCCATTGAAACCCCCTCCTGGGGTTACGCCGACACGGGCACGCGGTTCGGCAAGTTCCACCAGGCGGCGGCCGCCCGGAGCATGTCTGACAAGCTCGACGACGCCGCCCAGGTCCACAAGCTCACCGGCATTTGCCCGAGCGTCGCGGTCCACGTACTCTGGGATTTCCCCAACGGCCCCGATCCACAGGTCGGCGCGTACGCCCGCAAGGCCGGCGTGCGCATCGGAGCGATGAACCCCAACGTCTTCCAGGACCAGTGCTACAAGTACGGCAGTTTCGGCAACCGGGACGCCCAGGTGCGGCGCAAGGCCGTTCAGCATTGCCTGGACAGCGTCGCCCTGGGCAAAGCGATGGGCAGCAACCTCCTGTCGTTGTGGTTTGCGGACGGCACCAACTACCCCGGGCAGGACGACATCCGGGCGCGCAAGCGTCGGTTTGCCGAGGGTCTGCGTGAGGTGCACGCGGCCATGCCGCCCGGCATGACCATGCTGGTGGAGTACAAGCCGTTCGAGCCCGCCTTCTACCACACGGACATCGCCGACTGGGGCATGGCCTGTCTGCTGGCCAAGGCGGCCGGCCCGCAGGCCCGCGTCCTGGTCGATACCGGGCACCACTACCTGGCCCAGAACATCGAGCAGATCGTCGCCTGGCTGATCGACGAAAACATGCTCGGCGGGTTCCACTTCAACGACCGCCGCTACGCCGACGACGACCTCACCCTGGGCAGCATCGACCCTTACCAAGTCTTCCGCATCTTCCATGAGATCGTCAGTGCGGAGGAGGAGCGCGGCCAGGCCCTGGACATCGCCTATATGGTGGACCAGTCGCACAACCTCAAGCCGAAGATCGAGGCCATGATCCAGACGGTCACGACCGCCCACGAGTTGTTCGCCAAGGCCCTGCTGGTGAACCGTGGCAAGCTGCGGGACGCCCAGAGCCGCGACGACCTGGTCGCCGCGGAGGAGATCCTGCGGGGGGCGTTCTTCACGGACACCCGCCCGCTGATCGGCCACGTACGGCAGCAGATGGGGCTTGAGGCCGACGCCTTGGCCGCCCACCGGGCCAGCGGGTACGAAGCCCGCGTCGCCCAGGAGCGGACTGCCAAGTACGGCAGCCCCTCGGGAGCCAGCTACGCCTGAGCGGGCGAGACTCGTTTCCGCGGGTGGGCAGCCCTTTCGAGCCGGGGCGGCGTGGGCTATACTTGGAGGCATGTCGGCGGATCCACATGCACCGTTGATGGAGCGCGCGGGCCGGATGCGAAGGCCGCGGCTGCGATTCGCGGGATTGCTCCTGCTGGGGCTGCTGGCCGGCTGCCAGGACGTGAGCCGGACGGTCGATCCGCTCAACGTGCTGGGCCTGAGCCGACCGCCGATCCGTGTCGGCGTCACCACGCTGGACCTCTCGCCGCCCTTCCTGCTGCCCAAGTGGGAGGCGCTGCGACTGGGCCTGTCTCACCACTTGCAGGAACCCGTGCAGTTCGAGCTGATGACCCCACGCCAGATCCGGGTACACCTGGGCACGGGACGGCTCAAGTTTGCCATGCTGCGTCCGGGGGAGTTCGCCGAAATTGCCGACGCGGGTACGGGGGAGATCCTGGCCGTGCCGCTCAACCTCAACCGCGAGCCCTACCGCCAGGGGTTGATCGTGGTCCCGCCGAACTCCACCGTCCATTCGCTGGGTGACGCCCGGGCAGTGCGCTTCCACTTCCTGCCGGTGGGCGATGCCCTCAACGAGGCAGCGATCGGTGCGATGCTCGAGGCGGGGGTGCCGCGATCGGAGGTCAGCCCCAGTCTGCTGCTGGGCGTCAGCACGTTGACCTACCACATCAACTCCCTGGAAGTCGCCAAGAGCGTCGTCGTGGAGGACCACGCCGCCGGCATCATCGACGAGTACGACTACAACCGCTGGCCCGAATCCGGCGGCAGCTTCCTCTTCCTGCGCCCGTCCAAAGACCAGGTGCGGGTCATCGGCAAGACCGTCCGCATTCCCGAGGGGCCGTTCGTGGCCTCGGTCAAGACCGATCCCGAGCTGTGCGCGCAGGTCCGCACGTTCCTGATCGAGGTGGCCCCGAAGACGCACCGGCTGGCGTTGGCCGCCCTGAACTACAAAGGCTTCGCACCGCCCGTCGACGCCCGCGAGTATGAGGCCATCGGCAGGCTCCAACGTCTGCTGCATCCGGCGAGCCCGCCGAGCACCGAATCGTCCGCCGCCCGGCGGCCCATTGACGCCGGCCCATCGTGCAACCGCGAACCCTGGAGGTGGTCATGCCTGGCGCCCATGTTGATCCCGCGGAACTCCGACGTTTCGCCCGTGATCTGACGCGCTTCAATGCTGAATTGCAGGGGCTGATGGGCGGCCTGCAGGCCCGCCTCCTGACCCTGGAGAAAACGTGGCGGGACCAGGAACAGCGCAAGTTCACGGAGGAATTCCAGCAGGCGATGAAGGTGCTCGGCCGATTCCTGGAATATTCGGATCGGCACGTGGCGTTTTTGGCCAAAAAGGCCGGCCACATTGAGGAGTACCTGCAGCAGCGATGAGCCGGGTGGCATGGGTCGGTACCCCGACCCGTGGTTGCGCCGAGGGAGGCCACGGGCCTGAGTACAGGCCCATGCCACCCAGCCGGATCATCGTGAGCCCACCCATCGCGTCGCGATGGATGGGCCACCCGGCCGGCCACATTGAGGAGTACCTGCAGCAGCGATGAGCGATCAGGCCCGCATCGATTCGATCGACGCCCTGGAGCGGCTGCGTGTCTCGCTGTGTCGCTTCGCGGAGGCGGTCCGCGTGGCCCTGGCGGAGGCCGACTCGGACCTGAGCCGGGCGGGGCTGTGGCTCGGCCACGAGATGCGGACCTACTGGAAGGACCAGGTGCGGCGACGCGGCGAGGCGGTCAACCGGGCACGTTTGGTCCTGCAGCGGCAGGAGCACCAGTCCACGCCGCTGGGCGGGCGTTACTCCTGCGTGGACGAGCGTAAGGCGCTGGCCCAGGCCCAACGGCGATTCGAGGAGGCCGAGCGCAAGATCGCCAACGTCGGCCGGTGGCAACGCAAACTCGAGGAAGAGGCATTTGCCTACAAGGGCGTTGCCCAGGGACTCAGCCAGGCGGTGGAGAGCGATCTGCCGGTCGCCCTGGCCCGGCTGGACAAGATGATGGAGGCCCTGCAGGCCTACCTGGCGGTGGCCCCGACGGGGACGGAGGCCACGCTGGATACCGGTTGGCAGGCCGCCTGGACCGCCGCGGCGGGCACACCGGCGGGCGATGACCGGGGCGAGCCGACACCCGGAGCAGTACAGCCCCCGCAAGCGGACGGGGGGCCCACCTCCTCTGGAGGTGGGGAAGCGATTGACTCGCAGCGCGAACCCCAATCCCATCACGGCATTGACCCGTTTGCCGCAATCGCTCCCCCAGGTCCAGAGGATCTGGGCCACCCAGACAGCCGCATAAACTGTCACGGACCCGTGCAAGCCCTGCCTGCCGGCGATACCATCGCGTCCGAGCCGCCGTTGCCGACCGACGATCGAGGGAAGCCATGAGCGTCGATGCCGCCCACGCCAGGCTCAAGCAGGCCGCCAAGGATTTGCTCGCCCAATGGGGCGAGGTGCGCCAGGTGTGGCGCGACGCGAACAGCCAGGCCTTCGAGCAGGAGTACCTCATGCCCATGCTGACCCGCCTGAGGACCGTCGAGGAGGGGCTGGGCCACCTGGAAATGATCCTGGGCCGCATCCGTCACGACTGCGGCCGGGACGCCGACGTTTTTCTGTAACCGGTGGAGGCAAGCGCCCGCAAGCCCTCAGACGCAACACCCATGCCCGACCCGCTGAAAGATTACCTGCGCGACGCACCGACCATGGCGGACGACGATCCCCGCGGCCTCCAGACGGGGGCGCTGGCGGCGGTTCTCAAGCTGTCGGCGGAGACGGTCCGTCCCGTCGAGGTTCATATCCAGCGACAGCTCGATACCGCTCTCGCCCACGCCGAGGAGAAGTACCAGCAGACCCTCAAACGCATCGAGGAGCGGCTGGGGACCATCCTGGCGGCGCTCGACCAGCGGCGGAAGGAGTCGCTGCAGGAAATCGAGTCCCAGTTTGCGGCCGGCAGCCAGTCCCTCGAAGCGAGCACTCAGGCCGCCCGCGAGACCATCCGCGAGGAGATCCGCACGCTCACCGGTGAGGCTCGCCGCGAGCTGGAGCACGAGGTCTGGCTGGCGGAGACGCTCGCGGAGAGCACGCGCGGCAAGCTGCGTAAGGAAGCGGCCCGAGTTCGCAAGCTGGTGCCCGCCCGGCTGGGCCAGCTCGACCAGTTGCGCGAGCAGGCCGAAGCCATCTTGACCCTCTACGGACAGACGCCACCGCCGGCGATCGAGCCGCCGCCCACGGATCAGGATGCCCCACCGGGCACCGAGCCCCGCCAGGACGCAGCCCGCGCCGCCAAGGCGCACATGCAGGAGGCCCAAGCCTGCCTGGAGGAACTCAGCTCGTTGCGCACGCCGCGGCTGTTCATCGGCAGCCGGCCGTACCTGTACACGGGTGCGATCTGTGCGGCGGGCGTCGGCCTCGCGATCCTGTTGGCGGTGTTGCCCGTGCCGCACGTGCCCTCGCCGCTATGGACCAGCCCGGCGGCCCTGGCGGTTTGCCTCGGGGGTACGCTGCTCGTTGGCCGACGCCTCCGCCGGCAGGGCCACCGCCAGCTCCTGGCCGCCTACCAGCCGCTGTGCGTCCATCTGGCCGCCGCCCGCGCCGCCTTGAACCGCTGGCTCAGTGAAACCGAGCAGAAGCTCCAGACGGGGGAAGCCGCCGCCCTGCACAAGCGGGACGTGGAGATCCGCAGGCTCAAGGAACGCTACGACACGTTGACGGCGGAGACGGAGCGGCGGCGGACCGCCTCGTTGCAGCATCTGCAGGACAAATACGCCCGGCTGCGCGAAGAGATCGACGGCTGGCGCACGGGGCAACTCCAGCACATGGAGAGCGCCGACCCCGACGGCGGACTGGACCTGCGGCAGCGTTACGAGCGCGACCTGGCCACGGCACGCGAGCGCCACGAGCGGGAGACCGCCGAGGGGCGGTCGGCCCACGCCGCGGCGCGCGACACGCTCGAAGCCCGCTGGGACCGGGGCCTCGAACGCATCCAGGCGCTGATCGAGCAGGCGGCACGCTACCAGGCGGACCTCGGCCGCGACTGGAACGATGCCTCATGGGAGGCGTGGCAGCCGCGAGCGGACTTTCCGCCGGTGGTCTGCTTCGGGCGACTGCTGGTGGACCTGAACCAACTGGCCGAGAGCGTCCGCGGCAGAGCGACCTTCGCGATCGAGCAGACGCGGCCGCTGGAGGTGCCCGCCCTGCTGGTGCTGCCGGACCGCTGCTCCCTGCTGGTGGAAATGGGCCGATCCGGCCGGCAGGAAGCACTCCGGGGCCTGCAGGCGGTCATGGCCCGGCTGCTGACCACCCTGCCGCCCGGGCGCGTGCTCTTCACCATCGTCGACCCCGTGGGGCTCGGCGAGAACTTCGCGGGTTTCATGCACTTGGCGGATTACCAGGAGGCCCTGGTCGGCGGACGCATCTGGACGGACGCGACCCACGTCGAGGAACGGCTCAGCGATCTGACCACGCACATGGAGAACGTCATCCAGAAATACCTGCGCAACGAGTTCGACACCATCGACGCGTACAACATCCAGGCCGGCGAGCTGGCCGAGCCCTACCGCTTCCTCGTCGTCGCCGATCTGCCG
>CAZEEJ010000042.1:0-33838 GCA_964511155.1 uncultured Planctomycetales bacterium
CCCGAAATCGACCGTCGGGCCGGCGTGCACCCAGCGTGACTCCGCAAACGCCACGGCTTTCAGGAGAGCCGCAGGCACGCCATAGTCCGCCGCGGCCTGTTCAAAGGCATCCTCGAGGGTGGTTTGGTCAGGATGTGGCTCACGAAGCTGAACTTGCTCCGTTTCGACGTGGGCAGAGTGTGCAAAGACGCGCTGCAACCCATCCCCTAGCAGCCAGCTACCGAACACTGCGACGGCGATGACCGGACGTACCCGAACCAATGTACCCATGAGTGAATCCTCCGCGTGAGCCAACATCGTCCTGAATTGCGGGTGAAACGGCGACGCTCGTAAAAAACAGCCGCTCAACCGAACGCGTATAGTCTCCGCGATCTATACCGCCGGTTGTTGTTCTGCTATTGTACCAGCGCGCCCCGCTGGCGCCTACACTATTTTTGGAATTCTTTCGGCCCTGAGCAATTGCCTCAGCCGCCCTGCCGGTGTGGCATTCGGCCGGGGCATACAGTAGCATACTGGGAAGGAATACACGCGGGCGGCGGCTGGGAGCAGGATTGGCTGCCTTCCTGGGACCGCGGGCATCGGAGTTTATCGAGCCATGGCTGAAGCGATTACCACGATCCAGGGCGAACTGGTCGTCAGCAAGCAGCGGTTTGCGATCATCATCAGCCGGTTCAACGATTTCATCTCGTCCCGGCTGCTCAGCGCGGCGGTGGACACCCTGCAGCGGCACGGGTGTGCCCCCGGCGACATCACGACCATCTGGGTGCCCGGGTCATGGGAACTGCCCCTGACAGCCAAGAAGGTCGCCTCGGCCGGTCGGTTCGACGCCGTCATTTGTCTGGGCTGCGTCATCCGCGGCGAAACCCCGCACTTTGATTTCGTGGCCAACGAGGCCGCCAAGGGCATCGCCCAGGTCAGTCTCGAAGCCACGCTGCCGGTGGCCTTCGGCGTGCTGACCGCCGACACCCTCGAACAGGCGATCAACCGGGCCGGGGCCAAGGCGGGCAACAAGGGCGCGGACGCCGCCTTGGCCGCCATCGAAATGGTCAACCTGTTTGCCCAGTTGGACACCCGAAAGAAATAAGCCCGGACCGTCTTCCAAGAACCATCATGAAGCAAACACGCCACCAGGCCCGTATCATCGCCCTGCAGGGCCTGTACCAGATCGACGTGCAGCGTCTGAGCCAGGACGTGGACCCCACGCCGCTGCTTGTGCCATTGATGGACGAGGCCGGCCTCGACGAACCGTCACGGCAACTCGTCCGCGAGCGGACCGCCGGCGCCTGGGCGGGCCACGCGCGCTACGACGAGATGATCGCGGCCGCCGCCGACCACTGGGACGTCTCGCGCATGGCCGTCGTGGACCGCAACATCCTGCGCCTGGCCATTCATGAATTGATTGAGCACCCTGATGTGCCGCTGCGCGTGGTCATTGATGAGGCCATCGAGCTCGGCCGGGAGTTCGGCGCCGCCGAGACCCCGCAGTTCATCAACGGCGTGCTGGACGCCGTCTGGCGCCGGGAGCCTGTCTGCCGGGTCGCCCGCGGTACACGCGAGGCAACAGCCCCGGCCCAGCGCAGTCCTGTCGGGGGAGAACATGGGACTCTTTGATCGCTTCAAGAAGGGCCTCGCCAAGACGCGCGAGAAGATCAGCCGCACCTTTCGGTCCATCCTGCCGTTCGGCCGCAAGATCGATGACCAGCTCATCGACGAACTCGAAGAGACCATGCTTGCCGACGACATGGGCCCCGCCGCCACGGCCCTCCTGATCGCCGAGGTCCGTAAGGCGTACAAGGCCGGCCAGATCGCCGAGACCCAGGAGATCGTCCCCTTCCTGCAGAGGCACATCGTCGCTTTCTGGCCCGAGGCCGACCGCCAGCTCCGCTTCGCCCCCAGCGGCCCGACCGTGATCCTCGTCGCCGGCGTGAACGGCTCCGGCAAGACGACCAGCGTGGCCAAGCTCTGCGGTTACCTGTCCGGACAGGGCAAGAAGGTCATCCTGGCCGCCTGCGACACCTACCGGGCTGCCGCGGTCGCCCAACTGACCGAGTGGAGTCGCCGGCTCGGCGTCCAGATCGTCAAGCACGACCAGGGCGCGGACCCCGGAGCCGTCGCCTACGACGCCTGCGATGCCGCGATCGCCCGGCAGGCCGACGTGCTCATCGTCGATACCGCCGGTCGGCTGCATACCCAGGACAACCTCATGCGCGAACTGGGCAAGATCGAGCGCGTGATTCAGAAGAAGATCCCCGACGCCCCGCACGAGGTCCTGCTGGTGCTGGACTCGACCATCGGCCAGAACGCCATCAATCAGGCCAAGGTTTTCAGTCAGCACGTCAAAGTCACCGGGTTGTTCCTGGCCAAGCTGGACGGGTCCGCCAAGGGCGGCATCGTCATCGGCATCCACGACCAGATCAACATCCCCGTCAAGTTCGTTGGCTTGGGCGAGACCCCGGCCGATATCGAGCCCTTCGATCCCGCCACCTTCGTCGAAGCCCTCTTCGCCGATCAGAGTGCCGTTGCCACCGAGTGAGTGGGCAGTCAGGACAGGCCATGGATGATGTGAAACGCTACTTCAGCCAGGATCGGCTCGCCGCCCTGCTGGGCATCGAACTGACCGACATTGCCCCCGGCCGGGCCACGGCACGCATGACCATCCGCGAGGACCACTATAACAGCTTGCGCATGGTGCACGGCGGGGCGACGTTCACCCTGGCCGACCTGGCCTTCGCCGCAGCCTCCAATTCCCATGGCAACGTCGCCGTCGGCATTGCCGTGAGTATCTCCTATGTCAAGGCGGCTACCGCCGGCACGCTGACCGCGGAGGCTCGCGAGGAGTCACGCACCCCCCGGCTGGCCACCTATTCCGTACGTGTCACCGACGATGCCGACGAAGTCGTCGCCGTCTTCCAGGGTACCGTGTACCGCAAGCGGGACCCCCTCAACCTGCCCACGCCCTGACGCCTGCCCCCCATGGCGCCCGCCCCCGCAGCGCCCGCCCGGCATCGCCGGTTGACACTTCGAACCGTCTGCCGGATAATTGAGTAATACAAAGTATGAATCGCGCCCGGTGGACTTAGAATGGATGTAACAGCTTACCAGTAAAAAGGTTAGTTCGAATGGCCCAGCAGAAGCAGAGCATCGTGACGTTCAAGGCGGAGGAGTCGCTGGCGACCGCCCTGAGGGCGCTGCCGAACCGGTCGGCGTTTATTCGCTCGGCCGTGCTGGCCGCCCTGGAGAATGTTTGCCCCCTCTGCCAGGGAGCGGGCATTCTCACCCAGGAGCAGAAGAAGCACTGGCAAACCTTCGCCCGCGACCACGCGCTGCGGGAGTGCAACGATTGCCACGAGTGGCACCTGGTCTGCGGCCGGGAAGCGGCCGTGAGCCCGCATGGGGAGTGAGGGAGAGAGTTAGCGAGTGAGCGAGTGAGCGGGTTAGCGAGTGAGCGGGTTAGCGAGTTAGCAAGTGAGCGGGTTAGCGAGTTAGCGAGTTAGCGAGTTAGCGAGTTAGCAAGTGAGCGGGTTAGCGAGTTGGCGAGTGTGAGGGCTTCGGCTTCGGCTTGCCGCTTCGCGGCGGCTCTGTGAGCCGTAGTTCGGGTGTGTGACCCGGACCACGAACAAGTTCGCTCGGTCCGTCACGAACGATTTCGTTCGATCCTGAAAGGAGCGAGGCGGTGGGTTGGGTATGGTATCGACAGACGCTGGCGATCATCGCCCTCGGGTCGTTTGCGCTCGCGGGTGGTTGCCGGGAGGAGGCGGCTTCGACCGTGTCCGACGGATCCGCCGTCCCGGTCTTTGTGAGCATCCCGCCCCAGAAGTACTTCGTCGCCCGGGTCGGCGGCCCGCACGTGCGCGTTTCCGTGCTGGTTCCGCCGGGCCAGTCGCACCATACCTACGAACCGACGCCCCGACAAATGGTGGATCTCTCGCGTGCCCGGGCGTTCTTCTGTATTGGTTTGCCGTTCGAGCGGCAGGTGGTGGGCAAGGTCGGTGCGGCGGTCAAGTCGCTGCACGTGGTGGAGACCCAGGCCGGTATCGAACTGGCTCCAAACCCCGACGCCCACCACGAGCACGATCATGACCACGCCGAGTGCGACGAGGAGCTGGACCTGCACGTGTGGATGAGCCCGCGGCTGGTGAAGATCCAGGCTCGCAACATCGCAGCGGAATTGATCCGGCTCGATCCGGAGCACGCGGCCGATTACGAGCGGAATCTGGCGGCCTTCGAAGCGGACCTCGATGACGTGGATGCCCGCATTGCCGCCGCCCTGGCACCGCTGAAAGGGCGGGAATTCTATGTGTTCCACCCGGCCTTCGGATATTTCGCGGAGGCCTACGGGCTTCGGCAGGTGGCGGTCGAAACCGGGGGCAAGCAGCCGACGGCCCGGCAGTTGGGCCGCCTGATCGATCGTGCCCGCGAGTCGGGGGTCAAGCTGATCTTCGTGCAGCCGCAGTTTGCCCGGCAAAGCGCTGAGGCCGTGGCCCAGGCCATCGGCGGAGCGGTCGTGCCCCTGGACCCGCTGGCCGAAGATTATCTCAACAACCTGCTGGATGTTGCGGCCAAAGTACAGGAGGCCCTGGGGCAACCCGCGGACACGATTTCGTAGCGGCCGCCCCCCGTGGCGGCCGGTGTGGTCGGTGTGGCGCCGGCGCATGAACGAGCCCCGAGCGCGGGTATATACGAGCCCCGAGCGCAAGCGACGGGAACGTGGAGCGTAAGCGACATACAAGTGCGCTCAAGGGCGTAACTCAACGGAGAGCCCGGGGTTCACACGCGGTCCGCACTGCTCAAAGAGCAGTGGCACACGGCGGCCGCCACGGGGGGCGGCCGCTACGGGCGGTGACATGAAGGAATATGATGTGACAACCAAGCCGGTCATCGTGCTGACGGAGGTTTCGTTCACCTACGACGGCCCGCCCGTGGTGCAACGCGCGAGCCTCACGATCGCGGCAGGGGATTTTGTGTGCGTGATCGGCCCGAACGGCGGGGGCAAGAGCACGCTGCTCAAGCTCATGCTCGGGCTGATCGAGCCGGACCAGGGCAAGGTCGAGGTGCTGGGCCGGTCGCCGCGGGAAGCCCGGTCGCGAATCGGCTACATGCCGCAGTACACTCAACTCGATCCGCGATTTCCGGTCAGCGTGCTGGACGTGGTGCTCATGGGCAGGCTGGGGCGGGCACCCATGCTGGGGCCTTACCGCCAGGCGGACAAGCAGGTTGCGATGGCGGCCCTGGGCGAGGTCGGGATGGGCGAGTTTCGCAAGCGACCGTTCGCGCGCCTCTCGGGGGGGCAGCGGCAGCGGGTGCTGATCGCCCGGGCGCTGGCTTGCGAGCCGGAACTCCTGCTGTTCGACGAGCCGATGGCCAACCTCGACCCGGCCGTGCAGGACGACCTCTACGAACTGCTCGGCGGGCTGAACCGCAAATTGACCATCGTCATGGTGTCGCACGACATCGGGTTCGTGTCGCTGTATTTCAAGACCGTGGTCTGCGTGAACCGCACGGTCCATACACACCCGATGAGCGAGCTGAGTAACCGCACGGTCGCGGACATGTACGGCCGCGAGGTCCGCCTGCTTCATCACACCCGAGGAACAGCCAACGCGAGGGTCGAGTCTTGAGCGAGTTTCTGGAAGCCCTCAGGCATAGCGTGCTCCTGCAGCATGCCCTGCTGGCTGGGGTGGCGGCCAGCATCGCCTGCGGCATCGTGGGCAGCTACGTGGTCGCGCGGCGAATCACCTACATCGCCGGCGGCGTAGCCCACTGCACGCTTGGCGGGATGGGGGCGGCCCGGTACTTCAACAAGGTCTGGGGCTGGGAGTGGCTTGAACCGCTGCACGGGGCCGTCGCCGCCGCGCTGCTGGCCGCCCTGATCATCGGGTGGGTGAGCCTGCGGGCCAAGGAACGCGAGGACACGGTCATCAGCGCCCTGTGGGCCATCGGCATGGCCGTGGGAATCCTCTTCATTGCCCGCACGCCAGGCTACTACGAAGACCTCATGAGCTACCTGTTCGGCAACATCCTGCTGGTCTCGCGCGACAACCTGATGCTGATTGTCGGCCTCGATCTGCTGGTCGTGGCCGTGGGTGTGGGGTTCTACAACAAGTTTCTGGCCGTCTGCTTCGACGAGGAGTTCTCGCGGCTGCGCGGCATCTCCGTCGAGTTCTACTACCTGCTGCTGCTCTGCCTGACGGCTCTGACCGTGGTGGTGCTGGTGACCATCGTCGGCCTGGTCATGGTCATCGCGCTGATCACGCTGCCGGTGGCCATCGCGGGCCACTTCGTGAGCCGGCTGTGGCAGGTGATGCTCCTGGCCGCCCTGATCAGCGCCGTGCTGACCACCACGGGCCTGGCGATCAGCTATCAGCCGGAACTGCCCCCGGGAGCCATGACCATCGCCTTGGCCGGCGGACTGTACCTGCTGGTCGTGGCCGGCCGTCGGCTGGCGCGGAGGTGAGGAAGGCGGAGGGTGGAAGGCAGAAGGCACAGAGGCACAGAGGCATAAGGGCAGGGGGCGGGGGACACGCGAGCCGGGGACGCAAGTCGAGCCGGGGACGCAAGTCCCCGGGTGGAAGCGTGAGACCGCGCGTGCCGTGACATCTGGATCATCCGCGGATTCATCCGCCCGGAAGCTGGCAGACGACTTCCCGTTCGGTCGCTTTGATGTATGCTGATCCGACGGTATGGGGAGTCTGGAACCGCACATGATCGCCGCTTTCGCACTTCGCCGGCTTTGGGGATTACTGGTGACAGTTGCTCTGGCCGGGCTGGCGACCGGTTGTGCTGCGGTTTCACTCGATGTGCCGGACCCGGCGGTTGAAGCCTATCGGCTTGCGGCCGTGGATGGAAGCACGGCGGTTTTCCAGGCTTCGGGGCTCCACTTTGGCAAGGTCGGTCGGCGTCACGGCTTGTGGATCGTCTGTGATCGGAACAGCGGTCCATCCGCCAACCAGGTGTACTTCATCGACCGCCGCCGGCTCCAAGCGCCCGAACCCGGAGGCACCCTCTGCGCGACGGAAGCGATCCCACTGACCGCACCGCCGGAGGGCTGGGAGCGGTTTGCGGCGAATCGGCCGAGCATTACGGCAGAGATCATGGCTGAACTGCAACGGCAGTTCGAGAACCACGCGACCGGCCAAAGCCCGGTACTGGACCTCGAAGGCATCACCATCGGCCGGTCGCTGGCGGATCCCTCCCAAACGGACCTCTTTGTCGCCGCCGAGCAGCCGTTCAACCTGGTCCTGCAATTGCGGCTGGTTGAGGAGCGTGGTACACCGCGAGCGGTGTTGGTTGACTGTTTCCTCTACCGCGAGGATCCGGCCGAGCGCGGCGGCGACACCAACGACGGCCTCGAGGGGATCGCCTGGTCGGGTCGGCCTGGGGAGTTCTTCCTCGCCGAGGAAGGCACGCGGCCGTTCCGCCCACATGATGAGCTGCATTTCTTCGACCACCCGCGGCTCCTGCTTGGGCGACTGGCGGAGAACCGGGTGGCGGTGGTTGAGCCCTGGACAGCGCGGACCACGGAGTCCGTTCGGGCCCAGCACGGGCCACCGTCGCAGACGCTCAACGCACTGACGCGGTGGGATGAGCGCACCCTGGCAGCGGTGGACCGCAATGGCGGGTGGATACTCACCGTGGAGGTGCGGACCGGGCAGGCGAAGCGCTGGCTGAGCCTGTACGCTCACGAGCTACTCAACCTGCGGGAGCGATTGGCCGAGTTCCCCGGGCCGCGGCGTATGCCTTACGTGAGCATCGAGGGCATCGCCCGAGACGACGCGGGCGATCTGTGGCTGGTGGACGACCCGGCCATGCCGGAGCCTTTCCGCGAATCATGCCTCATCCGCGTGCGCCGGCCGCCGCCGGGCGCACCGTGAGCATCGCCTGTTCGTTTCTGACCGCCGCACACGGACTGATCCCGAATGACGAGCCGCGGCTGACTCAGGGGGCGGGCTCTGCGACCGCATCGCCCGCACCCGCCGGCGGTTGTCCCCGACCGGCGCCGCGTCGGGTGACCGCGACGACGCGCTGGGGGCCTTGATTGCCGACGCGGTCTACGGCGGAGACGGCGACGCGAGTGATCGGCCGCTCGGCGAGCGGACGGACGGCGCTGAGGGTTGAGCCCGGAAGGATCTCATAGTCCCAGCTTCCTTCCCGCTCGAGGTACAGCACCCAGAGGGTCGCGGGCTTGTCGCCGTCGGCTTGCCAGGACACCTCCAGGCCGTCCGCGCTTGACCGCACGCGCACCCGCGGCGGGAAGGGCAGGCTGTCGCCGAGCCACGGCATGGCCGGGGCCAGGGCCTGTTTGGCATACACGCCCTCAGCCAGCATCGTCGCCAGGTTGCCGCGGTTCTGGACAAGGTGCTTCATGCTGAAGAATACATTGCCCGGTCCGTCCGGCACCATGCCCCGGGTGATCATGATCTGGTTGATGGCTTCGAGGGCGGCGCCTTCGCGATCCGCGTTGGAGATGATCAGGCCCGGCCACAGCGCACGCTTGCGCGTGTTTTCGCCCACCCACCAGTTGAGCAGCACGGGGTAGCTCTGAGGGATGCGTGAGATCGGCCAATACAACTGCGGCGTCATGTAGTCGAGCCAGCCCTCATTGAACCACAGCCGCACGTCGGCGTAGAGCACGTCGTACTGATCGATCCCGGAGGTGGTGCCCGGCGGATGCCCGGGACGCCAGATCCCGAACGGACTGATCCCAAGCTTCACCCAGGGCTTGGCGGCTTTCATCTCGCGGTAAAGCCGCTCGATGAACATATTGACGGCTGAGCGACGCCAATCGTTGCGGGACATGGTCCCGCCTGAATCCACGTAGGCAGCCCAGCTCTTGTCGTCGGGAAAGTCTTTGCCGTCGTGGTACTCTCGGTATGGGTAGAAGTAATCGTCAAAATGGATGCCGTCGATGTCGTAGCGCCGCAGCACGTCCATGGCCACCGCGATCGAATGATCCTGCACCTCCTTGAGTGCCGGGTCCATCCAGTAATACCCCCTGTCGCCCAGCTTGACGACCAGCTCCGGGTGGGCTTTGACGATGGAATTCTCGGCCAGCGGGCCCGTGTGTGAGGGATGATTGGCCCGATAGGGGTTCAACCAGGTGTGCAATTCGATCCCCCGGGCGTGGGATTCCTGCACCCAGAACGCGAGCGGATCGTAGAACGGCTCAGGCGGCTGGCCTTGCTTGCCGGTCAGGAAAAACGACCACGGCTCCAACTCCGAGGCATAGAGCGCATCCGCCTGGGGACGCACCTGGAGCACGACCGCGTTGAGGTTCAACTCCTTGCACTTGTCCAGGATGACGATGGCTTCCTGCTTCTGCTGCTCGACGGGCAGGCCCGGCTGGGACGGCCAGTCGATGTTCGCGACCGTAGCCACCCAGGCCGCGCGAAACTCTCTCGGCGGCGAGGGAATCCGCTCCCCCAGTGCCGGGCCGCCCGGCGCCGACAACCCGAGACCGGCCACGACGGCGAGCGAACATCCGAATCTTGAACAACCAGACATGTGCAGAACCTCCAGGAACAAGAAGCCGCTCACCGGGCGCGCCCACGGGCACGCAGGGGGGCATCCTTCCGCACGGGACGACAAGCCGCTCGAAAGGGCAAGGCGGTGCGGCTCACCGTGGCTTTCCAGGGCGCCGATGGCCGCCGTCGAGGAGACGGGCCCGCCCGGCTCGCGGTTTCGCGTCGGCCTCACGGCTTCCCCAAGCCCATCGGAAACAATATGGCCCGCGAATCCGAACAGGTCAAGGCCGGGATTGAACGCGGTGGGAACAGCCCGGGATTCCGACGATGTAGCTCATGCTGACCGGTGCGGGATCACGAGCCGCGGGCTTTTAGCCCGCGCGGCCCATGGAGCGCGAACAACGGTTGTCTTACGTAGAGCCGCCGCGCAGGCTAAAAGCCCGCGGCTCTTTGACCAGGGTCAGCCGTGCTCGTCTTCGCTGAGGTTGTGTTCGAGGATGACGAGGTTGGCCGTGCTGTCGGAGTCCCAGCGGATGCCGACGATGTCGTAGCCCTGGCGGATGGCGAGGTGGAGCATGGGGCGCTGGCGGTTGAAGCACTCGAAGCGGACGGTGTGGTAGTCGTTGTCGGCGGCCCAGGCGCTGATGGCCTCCATGAGCTGCGCGGCGATGCCGGCCCGGCGGTAGTCGGGGCGCACGCCGATCAGCCAGCAATAGAAGGTGCCCGGCTTGTTCTCGTACCCGATGGCGAAACCGACGGGCTGGCGCTCCACGTGGGCGACGAGCAGCAGCGGATTGAGCCGGCCCTTGAGCCGCCGCTCGAAGAAACTGCGGTCGCGGCCCGGGCGAAACACCTCGTTATAAAGGTCGTTGATCAGCGGAAGCTCGGCCATCCCCACGGGTGTGATGTCGGCATTGGCCATTAGCGGCGTCCTCCGAAACACGCGTCGCCCCGGTCGCGGCGATCAGCCGGGCTGGGGGAACGGGGCCGAGCCGAGGCCCGGCTTGGGCGGCGGCTCGGACTTCACCGGCCGGGCCACCGGCGCCGCCGTCCCGGCCTGGTCCGCGTCCAACAGGTCGCTCAGCGTCGGCCGACGCAGCGTCTCCCCGCGGATCAGGGCGTGCACCTCGGAGGCATCCAACGTCTCGTACTTCAACAGGGCCTGGGCGATCGCCTCCAGCTTGTCGCGATTCTGCTCGATGATCTGCTTGGTCTCGCGATAGGCTTCGTCGATCAGCTTGTGGATCTCCTCGTCGATCACCTGGGCCGTCTGCGGCGAGTGGTCCCGCCCGCCGGGCAGATCAAACCATTTGCTGGATCGCTCCGCGTCGTCGCCGTAGTAGATGAAGCCCACCTTGGGACTCATACCCCACTCGACGACCATGCGGCGGGCCATCTCCGTCGCCTGGCGAATGTCGGCGGCGGCGCCGGAGTTCATCTCGCCGCAGACCATCTCCTCGGCGACCCGGCCGGCACACAAGATCCGGAGCATGGCCCGGATGTACCGCTGCCCGTAGGTGGTGCGGTCCTTTTCCGGCAAGGAGAACGACGCTCCGCCATACGGCCCTCGAGGGATGATGCTCACCTTATGCAGCGGGTCGGCGTCGGGCAGCAGGCACTGGACCAGGGCGTGACCGGCCTCGTGGTAGGCGGTGGCGACCCGCTCGCGGTCATCCACGACGCGGCTCTTCTTGGCGCGGCCCCAGCGGACCTTGTCCCGGGCCTCCTCGAGATCGGTCATCTCGACGTAGTCCTTGTTGGACATGGTGGCCAGCAGGGCCGATTCGTTGATGATCGCCGCCAAGTCCGCCCCGCTGAACATGGGCGTACCGCGGGCCAGGCGATGCAGGTCGACGTCCGGCCCGAGCTTGATCTTGCGGGCATGGACCTTGAGAATTTCGAGCCGGCCCTTGACATCCGGCAGCGGCACGTAGACCTGACGATCGAACCGACCCGGCCGCACGAGGGCCGGGTCAAGCACGTCGGCCCGGTTGGTGGCCGCGATCACGATCACCTGGTCGGAAGTCTCGAACCCGTCCATCTCGACGAGGATCGCGTTGAGCGTCTGCTCGCGTTCGTCGTGCCCGCCGCTGCTGAAGCCCGCCCCCCGCCGCCGCCCGACCGCGTCGATCTCGTCCAGGAAGATGATACAGGGCGAGTTGTCCTTGGCCTGTTTGAACAGGTCGCGGACGCGGGAAGCCCCGACGCCGACGAACATCTCGACGAAGTCGCTGCCCGAGATGCTGAAGAATGGCACCTCGGCCTCGCCGGCGATGGCCTTGGCCAGCAGCGTCTTACCGCAGCCGGGATCGCCGACGAGCAGCACCCCGCGGGGGATCCGCCCGCCCAGCCGCTGGAACCGCTTGGGATTCTTGAGAAACTCGATGAGTTCGGTGCACTCGTCCTTGGCTTCCTCGATGCCGGCCACGTCGTTGAAGGTGATGTGGGTGTGTTCCTTCGAGGTGACGCGGTGCTTGCTGCGGCCAAAATTGCCGAGCATGCCGCCCGGTCCCCCGCCCGCCCCGCGGAACTGTCGGAAGACGAAGAACCAGATGAAGGCGATGATCAGCAGCCAGGGCACGAAGGTCAGCAGCAGGTGGAAGAGCATGCCGCCGCTGGGGTCAAACTTGAACTCGACGCCGTACTTATCAAGGTCTTTGCCCAGCTCCGAGAGGTCGGTGCGCCCGGGGATGATCCCGACCTCGAACTCCTTGGGCTGCCCCTGTCCGCGGACCTCGGCCAGTTCGCCGGTGATTTTGTCTTCCTTGATCACCACCGAGCGGATGTTGCCGCTGCGCATCTCCATGAGGAACTGGTCGTAGCGAAGCGGCTGGCGCTCCGTGTAGCCCTGCATGACCACCATCACCAGGGTCAGCGAGATGAGGATGAAGACCACCCAGCCGAACACCCCGCGCGACATGCGCATGGGCGGTCCCGGCGGCTTCGGTCGCCCCTGAGAATCGCCGCTGTCTGGTGGCTGGTCCGACATCCTAATCCTTATCGACCATCGGTCCCCGGTGTTTCAGGACGACCCCGGAGACACCAATGACCCACTCCGCAAACGGGTTACAAGCCCGCGAGGGGCCCCTTTTTCGGGCACTCCGCCCGTGCCCCTACCATCATAGACCGATTACCAGGCGGTTTCCATGCCGTGGACGACCTTGCGGGCCATGCGATTGACGGCGTCGTCGAGGGCATTGTGCACGGTCTCGCTCGTCGGCCGCACGTAGGGGACGGTGGTGATCAGTTGCGGCTGGTCCACGAGCAGGGCGCCCGTCCGCAGGTCCTGCCATCGGTAACGGATGGCCAGCGTACCGGCCGTCTCGCGCGGCAAGGCGGTCAGCGGGTCGTGCCCCAGGGTGGCTTCACGCCATTCGAGGACCTCGCCGGTAAGAATACTGTCGGCCCGAGCGCGCGGGGCGTTGCGGTATGGCGTCATGCGGTCGATCTGCTTGCGCACCGCTTCCGTCAGGTGGAACTCAATGTCCCTGCGGAACTCCTTGGAGTGGAACATCTCGACGTAGACGGTGCGGATGTTCTTGCGGTAGAGGGGGTCCGCCGAGTAACCGCAGCCGGTAACCACGCAGGCAAGGACCAGGACCGCCCCCAACCGGACCAGCCGGCCGCATCGGTCCATCCCGCCCCGAAGCGTAGCGCGACCGTTGAGGCCGCTGCTTGGGTGGCCCGGGTCCTTCGGACCTGGGGGAGCGATTGCGACAACCGAGTCGATGCCGTAAAGAGATTGGCGTCCGCACTGGGGATCAATCGGCATCATGGTTCACCCCCGCTCTCTGGCTGGGTGGAGCTAAGGTCCTCGTCGGTCCGCGGTTCGGCATCGTCCTCGAACAGGTCGGGCAGGGTGTCGAGGTCCGTGGCCCCCCCACCTTCTCCCAAAGCGACCAGCCGGCCCCGAGCCTCGGCCGCGGCGGGAGTGTCCGGCCAACGCCGGATCGCCGCCCGATAATAGAACCGCGCCGCGTTGGGCTGGCGGGTACGCTCGTAGAACTGGGCAATGGCACAGGTTTTGTCCGCTCGGGTCGCGGAAATCTGCTCCAGGAACACAGGCACATCCAGTTGCTCGGCATGGGCGGGGTAGCTGCGCGTGAACTGCCCGAAGCGTTCCTCGGCCTCGATCAGGGGAGCGTCATCGAACAGGATGCCTGGGAAACTGGCCAAGGCCGCGTACGCGCTCCAGAGCAGGGCCTTGGGCTGGTAGCGGCTGCGGGGGAAGTCGCGGGCGAAACGAGCATACTCATCTTCGGCCATCTCGAACTCGCCTCGTTCGTAATAATAGTTCGCCTTGGCGAGTTGAGCCTGCTCAGCCAGCGGGGTATCGCTGTAGTTGACGACCAGGTCATCCAGGATCTTGATACCGCCCTCGCGATCCTTGATCCGCAGGAGGCCCCACATGGCCTTGCGTCGCTTGCCGGCCAGGTACTGCTCAGCCACGCGGAACTGGGCGGACAGGGCCCGCTCAGCATAAGGCGAACCGGGGAAGTCATTGAGCAGGGTCTGAAATGTTTCGCTGGCCGTTCGGTAGTCCCCGAGGCCCAGGTGAGCCGTACCCTCCAGGTACAGGGCCTCCGGATACCGCGGGGCGGTCTCGCCATAAACGTCGACCCAACGCTCAATGGCCTTGAGGGCGGTCTTGAAGTCCTCGATGGCCGTGTACTGCCGGACGATGTCCAGATCGCCGTCCTCCGTACCGGGGATGGGCTCCGGTGCAGCGACCCAGCGGTTAAGGTCAGGGTCGAAGGTGAGCCGCTCGGCCCGCTGGCGCGCAGGTGGCGGGATTTCGTCTGCCGGAGCGGCCTGGGCGATGAGGCAAGCGGTGAGCAACAGGCCCGCGGCCGCCGGAAGGCTCCAGCCCGCCCGACGGCCCCTGCGGTGAGTTGAGACGGCACCTGGATGCATGATTGTGGTTCTGACGGCCCAGCTCCTGGATCGCAGCGTGCGATGCTGGGTTCCGCGCTCGCCGCATCCCTCGTGCGCCTGCCGCGGAAGCCACCGGGCGGCGATTATAAATGCCCCGCCGCGCCCCTGCAATCGCCGAGACGAAGGGTAGCCCATCCCCGCCGCGGCGGGGGTGGGCCACCCGCCATCAGAGCCGCGACCGTAAGGGAGCGGTTCTTCTCGGCAGCGAGCCACCGCTCCCTCACGGTCGCGGCTCCGCTGAACGTCCGGGTTCATCCTCGGCACCGTGGCCCGGTCAGGCCTGCCGGGCCTGCGGGTAATCCACCGTCCGCGGCTGCATACCTGCCTTCGCCAGCACCGCGTAGACGATGAAAGCGACAATAAACGAATAGACCGCCGCCGGGTGCCATCTCGACAGGATCTCGTGACCTTCGCCGCCAAGCATTTTGGTCACCAGATCATTGTTGCTGATGCCGACGAGGAAGCCCACCACCCAGGCGGCATAGCCGGGTACGTTGACCCCTTCGCGCGGGCCGGCCCACTTCTTACCGGAAAGGAGGTAGTCCGCGACGATGGCCCCGCAGATCGGCCCGAAGGATGCACCGATGAGTCCGAAGAACGACTCAAGGTTGCCCGCCACGCCGGTGGCCGCCAGCAGGATGCCGATGGTCGCACCGCCGAGCGTCAGCGCCACGCGACCGATGGAGGGGATCATGGTCGAAAGGCTGTTGCCGATGATGCTCGAGCAGAAACAAGCCGGAGCCATCGACCCGATGGCCAGCAACAGCAGCATGATCCGGGCAAGATCCGGACTCACCACGCCCAGTGAGCCGGTCACAGTGAAATCCTCCGAGGATTTCACTCCCTGAGCACCGGCGACGATGATCAAGGCCAGGCCGCCGGCCATGACGATCGACAGGGTGATGCCGGTCAGACCTCCGAGGTTCACGTCGTCTTTGCTGCGGGCGGCGGTGCCGAAATCCCCACCGGCTGCGCCGGCGGTGGCGAAGAAGCCGATGACCATCTGGATCACCAGACAGGCCGCCGCCAGCGGGCCGACGGTGCTGACGGCGCCCTCGGGCATCTTGAACTGCCCGACAAACGGGAGCGCACAGACCGCGGCGATGCCCAGCATGGCTACCGCGATCCAGGGCATGTACGTGGAGACCTTGGCCACGTACTTGATACCGAAGGCCCCGAACGAGGCGAAGATGTAACCCCAGGCGATGGCCGCAAGCACAAACACCATGCTGAATCCCTGTTCGGCTTCCTTCGGGTCCAGCAGGGTTCTTGTGTAAGCCGCGTCGACGCCCAGACCGCCCAGGAGCAGCTTGGCGGAGTAGAAGGTGGCCACGCTGTACCAGCCGATCTGAAGGATACCCATGAAGATGCCCGGGAAGAGCAACCCGCCCTTGGTGCCGAACGTCGAACTGCCGACGACGTACAGCGGCAGGCCGGTCTGCATACCCAGCACCGCAAAGACTCGGTAAAACAGGTAGTGGCTGAGCACCGCGGCGATCACGAGGCCGCCCAGCGCGGCATCCAGGCCGCCGAGTTGGAGGGCCCCGCCGAGCTTGTCGTAGAACGCGACCCACATGAAGATGCCGAAGTAGGACGGCCCGATGTTGGTGTACCACGGGCCGCGGTTGGCCGCAGGGTTGGGACGGGCGGATGCGAGGTAGCTGGGTAGAGTGCCGTTGGCCATCGTGTGTTCCTCCGAACTGAACTGTGGTTGCCTCAGACGGTGCCGCCGTAACGGGAGTCGGAGCCGGCAGTCCCGCCCGATCGAGCCGCGCACCGATCGGCGGGCCGGGCCGCCGGCCCATTTGGGTTGGTATCATACCCCGCCCCCGACGCTTTGCCAGGGGTCAGGGCTGGGCGGTGACAGAATCGGCCGGGGGCCGATGAGCTGAGGACCGAGTCAACTTGTTGATGGGTGAGGACTGAGTCAGCTTGTTGATGGATGTGCCCGAGCACAGGTGACGAACAGCAACAAGTTGCCTTGGTCCCGGCCGGGGTCACGGTTGCCCGATCTTGAATAGCGTGTCGCGGACGTCGGCGGCTGACAGGGTCTCCAGCGGCAGGGCGACGAGCCGTCCGATGCAGCCGTGCAGCTTGCGGGCCACCTCCTCGGCCACGATGCGCCGGTCGGCATCCGTCCCCGGGTGCAGAACGGGGTCCGGCAAGCTCCAGTGCACCTGCACGGGCTGGCCCTCCCACCGCGGCACCAGCACGCAGGCCACGGTGTCGCAGAGGGTGATGACCAGGTCCTGGGGGATCGGCTGGACCTCGTCGATGGGCTTGGACTCCAGCCCGGTGTCCGGGACACCCAGGGGCTCCAGGGCCAGGGCGACCAGGGGGTGGACGAAGCCGGCCGGGCTCAACCCCGCGCTGCGGGCCACGAACCGCTCGCCGCCCAAGTGCCGCAGGATGGCCTCGGCCATCGGCGACCGGCAGGCGTTGGCCGTACAGACGAACAAAACATTGAAGGGCGGCGACATGGCGGTATTATCCGCGGACGGCGGGCGAAGGCCAAGACCGGCTGCTGCCGGGGGCGCACTGGGGTGCATCCGCCAAATCCTGACGGCTGGCGGGGCGGGCAAGCGCCGCCGTGTGCCACTGCTGTGTCAGCAGTGCCCCCCCTGCAAAACACTGCTCACAGAGCAGTGGCACACGGGGTGCCCGCACGCGCCGCGTGACCCCGGGGAATATGAGGTGCTTCGAGATGAGTTCAATGACGCCCCGCGGGTTGGTCTGCCGCACGCTGCGCTTCGAGCCCACGCCGCGCGTGCCCCGCAACCCGTGGACGCTGCCGTGGGCCCAGTTGCACCATCCCGAAGAGCTGGCGGCCATCGGCCGCGACTTCCCCGACGACTTCCTGTCTCCGGACGCCCGGTTCCCGGAGGTGGCGGGCATGCGGGGCGACCCCTGTGCCGTGGGCACGTTTGTCGATGAATGGGGCTGCACGTTCGTCAACGTCCAGGCGGGCGTCATCGGCGAGGTCAAGGAGCCGCTCGTCGCCAGCTACGAAAGTGATCTCGATAGAATCCGCCCGCCGGCCGAATGGCTGCGATTCGATCGCGGCCAGGTGGATCGGCAGTGCGCGGCCACCGACCGCTTTACTTTGGGCAACGCGGGGCTCGTGCGGCCCTTCGAGCGGATGCAGTTTCTGCGGGGTACGGTGAACCTGCTGATGGACCTGATGGATCAGCCGGCCGGCCTGTTCACGCTCCGTGACCGCGTGCACGAATGGAACCTGGCGATGATCGACGAGTGGCTGCGAACCGACGTCGACGCCATGGGCATGATGGACGACTGGGGCACCCAGCGGGCCCTGCTCATTGCGCCGCCGCTGTGGCGTGCGTTCTTCAAGCCGCTGTACCGCGCGTATGTCGAGCGCATCCACGCCGCGGGCAAGTTCTGCTTCTTCCACTCCGACGGGCACATCTTCGACATCTACGAGGACCTCATCGAGATCGGCGTGGACGCGGTCAACTCGCAGCTTTTCTGCATGGATATCGAGGAGATCGGGCGGCGGTACAAGGGCCGGATCACTTTCTGGGGCGAGATCGATCGGCAGCATATCCTGCCTTCGGGCAGCGAACGGGAGGTCCGCGGCGCGGTGCGGCGGGTGGCCCGGGCCTTGTACGACGGCCGGGGCGGGGTCATCGCCCAGTGCGAGTTCGGGGCCGGCGCCCGGCCGGACAACGTGCGGGCCGTCTACGAGGAATGGGACCGCATTGGCGCCGAAGCCGCCGGGGAGTGGGCCTGATGCGTTCCGTCGCCATGCGGGCCACGCTGGTCGGAATGGGCGCCAATCTCGCTCTCTTCACGCTCAAGGCGACGGCCACCGGGCTGTCCGACTGTCTGACGATCTACTCCGAGACACTCAACTCGCTCGCCGACCTGGTCGCCGCGGTGGCCATCCTGATTTGTGTACGCTGGGCCTGGAAGCACCCGGACGAGAATCATCCGTTCGGGCACCGCCGGGCGGAACCCGTCGCCGGGCTGCTCGTCGCCATTTTCACCGGGATCCTCGGGTTCGAGGTCTGCCGTACCGCGGTAGTCAACCTTGCAACCGCCGCGGTCCCCGAACGCATCGGGCCCTACCCGATCGCCGCGTTGTGCATCACCGCCGTCGCCAAGTCGATCATGGCGGTCTTCTTCGCCCGCCGCGCGACCCAACTGCACAGCCCCGCTTTCCGAGCCACGGCCGTCGACTGTCGCAATGACGTGCTCATCGCCGCCGTCGGGCTCATCGCCGTCGTGCTCGCCCACTACCAGTTGCGCATTCTGGACAACCTCGCCGCCCTGCTGATCGGCGGGTACATCCTCTACACGGGCCATTCCGTGGGGATGGAGAATATCGACTACCTGATGGGTCGGGCACCGGACCCTGAACTGCTCACCGATATCCGCCGCTCCGCGGAACGGGTAACCGGCATCCGGGAAATCGACGACATCCGGGCCCACTACGTCGGCACGTTCGTGCACGTCGAACTCACCGCCCGCGTCGACGGGCGGATCTCGACCACCGAATCCCACCTGCTGGCGGAGGCCGCCCGCGAGGCCGTCGAGACGCTGCCGCTGGTCGACCGCGCCTTTGTGCACATCGAGCCGGCAAGCGAGTCGCAGCAGCTTGCAGGTTTTCGTCGCGAAGAGGCAAGCCGGTAGCAGACTCACTCGCTGACTTGCTCACTTGCTCACTTGCTGACTTGCTGACTTGCTGACTTGCTCACTTGCTGACTTGCTGACTTGCTCACTTGCTCACTCGCTCCCTTGCTGACTCGCTGACTTGCTGACTTGCTCACTCGCTCACTCGCTCACTCGCTCACTCGCTCACTCGCTCACTTGCTTACTTGCTGCCTTCCTCAATCATCACATGCGGGGTTGAGCGTGCCGCTTGCGGGGGCGGGGCCGGTCCAGCAGGCCTGGAACTTGATGAAATCGTTCGTGTCGATCTTCAGATCCCCGTTGCGATCGAAGCAGCCGCAGCGCAGCGGGTCGAACGCCCCGGCAGACGGGTTGGAGCCCGTGTAGCAGGTCTGGAAGATGCCAAAATCTTTCAGGTCGACGGCTCCGTCGGGGGACAATCCGTTCGGCCCGCCGCCCACCACGTCGAAAACCGGGTCCAGGCAGGGCGGAGGCGGGGGCGGCCCGGTGACGCGGACATTGTCCACGAACACCTGGTGGCCGGCGGCCGTCAGGTCCGAACCGAGGACCACGGTGTCGAACGGGAAGGAGACGTTCCGCGGGATCACCTCCGCCAGGTGGTTATCGACCGAGAACCGGACCTCGCTGCCGGTCACCACGATCTTCATGCGCCGCCAGCCGGCCGTGCGGTTCGGGGCGGTCGGCTCGGCATCGAGGGTGTACCAGACATCGCCGATCCCGGGTGAATGGACCCGCCCCTGATATTTCACCGTGCTGAACCAGTCGGCGGAGCCGTTGTAGATCCCCACCGCCACCAGGCTTTGCAGCTCGCCCTGACCGTAGGTTCCGGACGAATAGCCGCGCAGCTCGCAATAGTGGCGGGCGTTGTTCCAGCCGGGTGCCCCGCCGGCTTCCAGGTACATATCGAACTGGAACGTGAGCGGCACGCTGTCCGTCGGGGTGATCTTCCCGCCCAGCCGGCGCCAGAATCGCCCATCGAAGTTGCTGGGGGGCGACGGCATCCGCAGGGAGGGGGCCGGGTTGCCGAATCCCACGTCCAGGATGTAATCCGAGCGATAGGTATCCGTCCAAACCGCCTTGAACTGGCCATGAGAAGCGTAGGACTGAAGATTGTCGTCCACCAGGACCACGGGCCCGGTGGCACGCGCAAGCGAGGCCGGCCAGGCCAACAGCCCGACCGCCAACACGTACCTTATCCGTGCCCACCCGAGGATCATGCTCTGACCTCTCACCGAGCCGCACCGCCCTCCACACGGGAACAGCCCAGCGCTCCGCGAACCCTGACTACTCCATTGTAACCGCTACGCCGCCCACGCCAATGGTTTCCCCGTGGCCAACTGACAAGTTCCGGCGGAAAAGGTGCGCGCACCGCCGACAGCCGGGCGACGCCGACCTCGGCGGCAGCCGTGCCAGTCCGAGGACAAACCGACTCGACCCGGGAGCCCATCCGCCCGCTCGCCGTGTCATAAACCACACATTGCAAACAAGTTAGATCGAAGATAGCATGGCCGCGGCACTGAACCGCCCTCGTAAAAGGAACACGCTATGTCCGGTACCTGGTTGATCTCCGCACTCGCCTTGGCCCTGGTTGCCCAGACGTCGGCATCGCCCGGCCAGGCAGCGTCCGATAGCCCCGCGGCGACCGCACCGGCGGCGGGCAGCGACGATTTCGCCCTCCTGTTCAACGGTCGCGACCTGGCCGGCTGGCAGATCGCCGACGGCCCGGAGGATGCCTTCCGTGTCCGCGACCGGGTGCTCGAGTTCACGACGACCGGCGGCTACCCCACCTGGCTCCGCACCAGAAGAATCTACGAGAACTACATCCTGCGATTCGACTACAAGGGCCCCAAACACAGCCAGATGAACCTGCTGCTCCACGCCCCGCCGCACGGCCGCGCCGTCGACGTGGGCGTCGGCGTGCACCTCGGCGACGACGTCGCCGACGGAGCCAAGGCCCTGCCCTCGGGCAGCATCACCGGAATGCGCAAGGCCTCGATCATCGCCACCGGAGACTTCAACCAGTGGAATACCGTGGAAGTGGTCGTCGACTGGCCCGCCCTGCGGGTGCGGATCAACGATCAACTGGTGCAGGACCTCGACTGTGCCGCCCACGAGGAGCTGCGCTACCGCCATCGCGCGGGCTACATCGGGTTCCAGGATCTCTCCACCCGCATCGCCCTGCGCAACATCCGGATTCGCGAGCTGCCGTCCCGCGAACAAGGGCAATGGGTGACGCTCTTCAACGGGCGCGACCTGAGCGGCTGGACGGTGGTCGGCTCGGACTGCTGGGAGGTCGAGGACGGCGTGCTCCACGGCCGGCCGACCGGCACCGGGTATCTGGTCAGCGAGCGCGAGTTCGAGAACTTCGAGCTGCGGGCGTATGTGCGGACCAGCCGGCACGCCAACAGCGGCATCTTCTACCGCTGGAAGTCGCTGACCCCGCCGAACCGCGGTTACGAGGTGCAGATCCACAACATCCGGGACCTCAGCAACCCCACGGGCAGCATCTACGGCTACGTGCGCGCCGACCCGCTGGCGGCGACGGACGGCGAATGGTTCCCGATCCAGATCATCGCTCAAGGGCCGCGGACCATGATCCGCGTCAACGGCAAGACCTGCGCCGTGGCCGAGAACCTCGCCGTCGTCCGCCCCGGCTCGATCGCTCTCCAGATGCACGATCGCCGCAGCGAGATCGAGTTCCAGGACATCCGCATCCGCCCGCTGCCGTAACCGCCACGACGGGCGGCGACGACCGTAGCGGCCGCCCCCCGTGGCGGCCGATGCCGCAAGGAAGGCCATGCTCGCCAACGCACTGCTCCAAGAGCAGTGGCACACCGGAGACTTACGCGCGCCCGGCACTGCTCACAGAGCAGTGGCACACGGCGAGATTGCCCGCGGTCCTGCGAAGCCGCAAGCGGCCGGGCGCTTCCCATCCCCAACCCCCGATCCCCGGACCCCCGACCCTCAGCCCCCCTCATCGGGCCGCGACGACGCCGTTCTTCAACACGCCCACGCCTTCAAGGTGGACCTCGACCACGTCGCCGGGCTTGATCGCACCGGTGGCGCCCGGCGTACCGGTGTAGATCAGGTCGCCGGGGTAGAGCGTCACGTGCTGACTGATGAAGCTCACCGTGGTCGCAACATTGTGGACCATATCGCGCGTGCTTTGCTTCTGTTTCGTTTCGCCGTTGAGCCGCAGTTGGAGCTGCAGGTTGTCGTAATCGAGACCCGAGACGATAAACGGCCCGCAAGGCCCGAAGGTGTCCGTCCCTTTGGCCCGCCACCACTGCAGGTCGTTCGTCTGCCAGTCACGGGCACTGACATCATTGCCACAGGTCACGCCCAACACGAACTGCAAGGCCTTGGCAACCGGGACGTTCTTGGCCCGCTTGCCGATGACGATGACCATCTCCGCCTCGTAGTGCACCGACTCCGTACCCTTGGGGATTACAATGTTCCCGCCGGTGGGAATGAGGCACGTGGGCGGCTTGAAGAAAACCTCCGGGTGCGGCGGGACGGGCTTGTCGCCGGCGTGGCTCTTGTAGTTCAAAGCGAGGGCCAGCACCTTGGTCGGACGCGTCGGCACCAGCAGCTTCACCTCATTGAGGGCATAGGTCTTGTCGGTCCTCGACCACTCGCCGAAGATATTGCCCTCGATCTGCCGGATGCGGTCGCCCTCGACCACCCCATGCGCCGTCGTCTCACCCACGCGGAAGCGGGCGAACTTCACGACCTCGCCCCTCCCGGGCTGCTGGGCGACGGCGGCCGACACTGCAAGCACCGCAAGCCCCACAACGGCGACCTCGACCAACCTCCATCGCGCAAGCTTCTGCATGGCAGTCTCCTTCAGCCGAACGTACACCGGGTCAGGACCGCACCCACGGTCGCTCCTGTCGTCGCATGATACCCTGTCGCCCGCGGGTTTCGACACACGGCCCGTGGCCTGTCCCGGCTCGCCCACGGGTCGGAATACCGACCCATGCCACCCGTCGCCCCATGCCCCCCGTCGAGTCAACTTGTTGATGGACGTGTCCAAGCATATATGACGAAGAGCAACGAGTTGCCTTGGTCCTGGCAACGGCCCCCCCTGATGGTGAACCGCCCGGTTCCGGGAGCACCGGGCCCCACTCCACAAAATGTAGTAATTAGTCCTTGGCAAAGCGGCATATAGCGGGTACATTACCGTCTACTGGGGTGGTGACGCCCCGCCGTCTGGAGTGGAAAGATCAGGCCAGTCCATCGTCGGCCAGGATCCAGCCGACCAGGGTTGGGTACACGGAGGTCCCGACACAGGCATGTTCCTTAAACAACTCACCTGCCAGGGCTTCAAGAGCTTCGCGGACAAGATCGAGTTCGAGTTCCCGCCCGGCGTCACCGGCGTCGTCGGTCCCAACGGCTGCGGTAAGAGCAACATCGTGGACGCCATCAAATGGGTGCTCGGCGACCAGAGCGCCAAGAGCCTCCGCGGCGACCAGATGCAGGACGTGATCTTCTCCGGGTCGGGCACGCGCAAGCCGGCGGGCATGGCCCAGGTAGACCTGCTCTTCGAGAACAGCGACCGCCGCCTGCCCTGCGATACCGACGAGGTCAAGGTCACCCGGCGTCTCTACCGCACGGGCGAGAGCGAGTACCTGATCAACAATCAGGCCATCCGCCTCAAGGACGTCAAAGAGCTGTTCCTGGACACCGGCATCGGCGTGTCCGCCTACTCGGTCATCGAGCAGAACAAGGTGACCTACCTGATCCAGGCGAACCCGGCCCAACGGCGCGCCGTGTTCGAGGAGGCCGCGGGCATCAGCCGGTACAAGGCCCGTAAAGTCGAGGCCCAGCGCAAGCTGCAGCGCGTCGACCAGAACCTCCTGCGGATCGAGGACGTCGTCGAGGAGCTCGAGAAGCGTCTGCGCAGTATCAAGCTCCAGGCGGGCAAAGCCCGAAACTTCCAGGTTTACGACCAGCAGCTCCGCGAGAAACGGGCAACGTACGCCTTGGCCGAGTACCATCGCCTCACCGAACGGGCCGCCGAACTCACCCAGCAGGAGCGAACCCATCAGGACGAAGTCACCCGGCTGCGTACGGCCATTTCTTCGGCCGAGGTGCAGGAGGCTCAGCACCGGGCGGAACTGGACCGCCTCGACGCCCAGCGGCAGGAACTGCAGCGCCAGGTGCTCAGCAACGCGGCGGAGATGACCGAGAAACGCGAGCGGGCGGAGCAGTCCCGGCAACAGGTGGAGATGCTCTCCAAGGTGCGCCTGCGAGAGCTGGAGCGGTTGGCGGGCGAACGGCAGAAACTGCTGCGGCTTGAGCAACAGCTCAAGGAGGTCGAGTCGGCCACGGAGGCCCTGGACGGCCGGCTGCAAGCCGCCCACGCCGTCGAGGATGCCTTGACCGCCGAGGACGGCACGCTGGGTCGCGAGCTGGCGTCGCTCGAATCCCAGATTGAGGAGGGCAAGGTCGCGGTCGTCGAGGTCCTGCGGCGAACGGCCCAGATCAACAACGAGATCGAATCGCTGACCCGGGAGCAGCGGCAGCTCGACGGTGAGGCCGAACGGCTGCGCGACCGCCAGCGGCAGGTGGAGGCGGAACTGGCCGGCCTGGCGACCACGAAGGCCGCTCACGATGAGCGCGCCGGCGAATTGGCGGACCTCATTCGCCGGCAAACCGAGGAACTGGAGCACAAGCAGGAGGCGGCCTCCCGGCTGGACGCCAACCAGGCGGAGCTGAGCCGGCAACTGGCGGCGGCCAAGGAACACCGCAGCGGCATGTTGAGCCGCAAGCAGACGCTCGTGGACCTGGACCGCAAGCACGAAGGAGTGGACGCCGGCATCCGTGAGTTGCTCCACCGCAAAGAGCAGGATTCGACCGGGCGGGCGTTCCCCTACGTCTGGGGCATGGTTGCCGACCTCATCGCCGCCGACGTGGCCAGCGCGGTGCTCATCGAGACCGCGCTGGGCGAGTACGACCAGTACCTGGTCGTCGAGGACAGCCGGGCGCTGCTGGCGGACGCTCAGACGCTGGCGGATTTCCCCGGCCGCATCCCCACCCTGTGTCTGGACATGCTGCCGCCGTTCGTGAACGGGCGGGACTTCACGCAGCAGGAAGGGTTCGTGGCCTACGCGACGAGCCTGGTGCGTTACCCGGCCGCGGGCGAACGGCTGGTGCGTCACCTCCTGGGCCGCACGATCATCGTGCAGTCGATGGAGGACGGACTGCGGCTGGCGAAGCAGAACCCGCCGATCTACCGATACGTGACGCTTAGCGGGCAGTTGCTCGACCCGCTGGGCATCTGCCAGCTTGGGCCGGCGGGCACGCGGACGGGGCTCATCTCGCGCAAGAGTGAGCTGCGCGAAATCGACTCGCAAATCGCCGAGGTGGAGCAGCGCATCGCGAGCATGACCGAGCGGCTGGCCCAGACCTCGGCCGAAGCGGCCGCGTTGCAGCGCCAGCAGCAGGAGCTGCGCAACGCCCGGGCGGACGCCCGTACCGCGGAGGCCGAGAACAACGCCGCCCGCAACGCGACGCAGAGCGCGATCGACCGGTTGCGGCGCGTGCAGCCGGAAATCACGGGTGACCTGCACTCGGTCGACACCCGCATGGCCGATGCGCATCGCCGGGTTGAGCAGGACCGGCAGGTACTGATCGAGCTGGAGCAGGCCGGCGAGCGCGGACGCCAGCAGGTGGAAACGCTGCAGCGCCAGGCTGAGGGGCTCAAGGAGCGTCGCGTGGAAGTGGCCCAGCGGCTGACCCGTGCGAAGATCGAGGTCGCGGAACTGGGCCAGCAACGGAGCATGTTGGGCGATCGGTCCCGGTCGCTGCGTGCCGGCCGTCAGGGCTGTGAAGAGGCAGTGCGGGCGGCGGCATTCGAGGCCCAGCAGGCCCGGCAGCGGAGCACACAAGCCGAACGAAGCGTGCTGGCCGCCCAGGCCCGGCTCGCCGACCTGTACGCCGATAGGGAACGTCTGGACCGCGAGGTGTTGGCCGGCAGCCGCCACCGCGAGGAAATCGCCGCCCTGATCGAGCAACTGGCGGCCGCCATGAAGGGCGACCGCGGTCGGCTCGAACAGGTCGAGGCCGACCTGACCGCCCGGCAAATGGACCTCCGCGAGTGCCGCATTCGCATCGAAGAGCTGGTCAGCCGTATCCGCGAAGAGCTGGATGTCGACCTGCAGGAGGCGTATGCCGGTTACCAGCATCAGGAGCTGGACTGGTCCGCGATCGAGGCGGAGATCACCGAGCTGAAGGACAAGATCCGCCGGCTGGGCAACGTCAACCTGGACGCCATTGCCGAGCAGGAGGAGTTGGAGAAGCGCGAAGGGTTCCTCACCGCTCAGCGCGACGACCTGCGCAGCGCCAAGCTGCAGCTTGAGGAGCTGATCGAGGAGCTGAACCGCCAGTGCCGCGAGCGGTTCACGCAGACGTTCGAGACGGTGCGCGGGCACTTCAACGAGATGTTCCGGCGGTTATTCGGGGGCGGTAAGGCGGACGTGTTCTTCGAAACGCCGCCGGAGGGCCAGCCGCTGGATGTACTCGAGGCCGGCATCGAGATCCAGGCCCGCCCGCCGGGCAAGGAGCTGCGCACCAACTCGCTGCTCAGCGGCGGGGAAAAGACCATGACGGCCATCGCCCTGCTCATGGCCATCTTCAAAAGCCGCCCGTCGCCCTTCGCCCTGCTCGACGAGGTGGACGCGGCCCTCGACGAGGCCAACAACGAACGGTTCAACCGCATTGTGGGTGAGTTCCTCGAGCAGACGCAGTTCATCATCATCACCCACCAGAAGCCGACGATGAGCATCGCCGACGTGCTGTACGGCATCACCATGCAGGAGGCCGGCGTCAGCAAGCGGGTCAGCGTCAAGTTCGAGACCGCCGCCGTCGCCTGATGAACCGCACGGCGATGATGGGTACGTGTCCCCCGCGAAGCGGCAAGCCGGGCCGTACGTCTCTATCGCGAATCGTTCATGCTGTTTCCGCGCCGCCGGTGCATGACAGTTTGGGCGGTCTATTGGATTCGACTGGCCAGGACGGTTCCGTACCGCGACCGTACGGAAGCGGACCTCGCGCGGGCTAGCCACGCGCACGAGGTCCGCTCCCTTACGGTCGCGCTACGGAGATGCTGCGCTGCGGAGACCCACTGTCGCCGCCGGAATCGTCATGCCCCCCGCGCTGCCTCTCTGCACGCGATCGCTTGCCCACGCGCTAGGCCGACCGGTATACTGCACAACGTGGGAAGGGGCGGTCGCGGTCGGCCGCCAGCCTGAGAACCGCACCCCCAATCGTTCGCGAGGTACCCGGCAATGTCAAACGGCTCCGATCAGGGCGAAGCTTCGGTCAAAGAGCGCGTGGCCGCAGTGGTGAATATGCTCCGGCCGATGCTGCAAGGCGACGGCGGCGACATCGAACTGCTGAACGTCACTGGCGAGGGCGTGGTCCAGGTCCGCCTCCAGGGCGCCTGTGTGGGCTGCCCATCCGCCAGCATGACCCTCAAGATGGGTGTGGAACGCATCCTCCGCGAGCGGGTGCCCGAGGTGACCGAGGTCGTCGCCCTGTAGACGAGGTGCCCGCCCCAAAGGGGCACGTTGACTTGTCGCAACCGCAACGGCCCCATCAGGTCCCGGGAACCAGAAACGTCAACGTGACCCCTTTTTCACGATGACGGCTGGGTGGACGCCGGGAGCGGCGAGGGGGTCAGCAGCAGGTTGCGGAACTGCGGCACGCCATCCGTGAGCGTCTCCAACATCACGGTGCGGTTACTGCCCGCATACAGGTCGTCGACCCTCTGCCAGAACTCCGTGGAGTTGGCCACGGCTACCCGTTCGACCGAGAGGATCACGTCCTGCTCGCGAATGCCCGCCTGGTTGGCAGGCCCGCCGGGATAGACGCTCACGACCAGCGCCCCCCCCGCCGGCGAGAGCGTTTCCACGTCGACCGCCCGAAAGCCCAGCCCAATGTTCGGAGCGGGGTCGGATACCACCGCCTCCTCCAACAGGCGAACCTCGGTCGGCGTACGCGGCGTCTTGCCGCGCACGTAGCGGATGGCGACCTGCTCCCCGCGGCGTTCAGCAATGGCTGCGGCGAACACGCTGCTACTGGTTGCCTGCACCTCGTCCCGGTCTGCCTCGCCCTTGACGCCGGTGATCACGTCACCGGCCATCAGGGCGCTGCGCAGGGCCGGCGTGTCAAAGAGCAGGGCGCTGATCCGCACACCGGTGACCTTCCCATACCCCCATGCGCCTGCCAGCTCGGTCGTCAACTCCTGCACGGTCAGGCCGACCAAGGGCAGATCCCGGTTGGCCTCCGGCCCAATGTCCACCGGAGAGGTCAGATCGGCCTCCGTACCTTCCCGCCGGTACCTGAACGTCACCCGGCTGCCGGAGGCGGCCCGGGCCAACACACCGCGAAAGCTCTCCACCGAAGTGATGCTCGTCGAGTCGAGGGCGATAATCACGTCGTCGACCCGAAGGCTGCCTAGCGCGTCGGGATCTTCGGGCACGGCCACCACCCGCACACCCGTACCGCCGTTATCCACCACGTGGAGCCCGAGAAAGGTCGGCACCCCACCGGTCTCCGCATCGACCTGCAGCGTCAGGGGCAAGCGATCGCGATAGGTGCCCCGCATCGGGGTGCCGTCCGTCGCGAACGCGGGGCGGTACACGTCCACGCGGACCGCCCTGCCCACCGCCACCTTGGCCAGCGCCTGGCGAAGCTGAGCCACCGTCGTCACCGGCGTAGGCTCCCCATCGGCAAGGGTAATCGAAACGATGATGTCGTTGGCCAGCAGCCGGGCCGTGCTCAGGCCGGGATTCTGCGTCTGCTGGGTCACCAGCACGCCGCCCAGGCCATCGACCGTGGCGTTCTCCACCTGCACGCCCAGATAGGTGGCCGCCTCAGGCGAGACCGGACACCCGACCAGCAGCATCAGGCCCGCCCCCGCAAGTATGCTCGCACCCCATCGGTAGCCCTTCATCGAAGTCCTCCCATCGCGGCAATCCACCACAAACCAAGGGCAACTCACCAGTTCCACCCGCCAGAGCAGCCCGGGGCATTATACAAGGCACCCACCCTTCGTGTCGCAGCGGACGCGTGGCTGCGGGCTCGTTCACTGCGGGATGAAGCTCGTCTTCTCCGTGATGCGGGCGACGGTCTCGGCGATGAGCCGGGCGCTGGCGTCCAGGTCCGACAACGCGCACATCTCGACCGGAGTGTGCATGTACCGGTTCGGGATGCCGATCAGGGCGGCCGCCACGCTGCTGCGGGAGACCTGGATGGCGTTGGCGTCGGTTCCCGTCGCCCCCGGGGCCGCACTGAGCTGATAGGCGATCTTCTTCTTACCGGCCGTGTCGAGCAGCAGGTCGCAGAGCACGTGGTTGATGTTCGCCCCGCGCTCGATCACCGGGCCCTTGCCCAGCCCACGCTCACCGGCCGCCTTCTTCTCCACGCCCGGATTATCCGACGCATGGCAGACGTCGACGGCAATACCCACCAGCGGGTCGATGCCGAAGCAACTGGTCCGCGCTCCCCGCAGCCCGATTTCCTCCTGCACCGTGCCCACCGCAAACAAACCGCAGGTCAGTTTCTTACCCGCCGCCAGCCGCAGGGCCTCCATGACCACGTACGTGCCGACCTTGTCGTCCAGCCCGGGCGACACGATGAAGTCGTCGCCCAGCCGCTGCACCCCCAGCCGGTAGGTCACCGGGTCGGACACGGACACCCACTTGGAGGCCTCCTTCTTGTCGCGGGCCCCGATGTCGATCCACAGTTCGTTCAACTCGATCTTGGCCTGGTTACGTTCCTCGGGCTTCATCAGGTGAATCGGCTTGCGCCCGATGACGCCCTCCACCTCGCCCTTGCGGGTATGCACCGTGACCCGCGACCCGGGCAGCACGGTCGTGTCGATCCCCCCGACGGTCGTGAAGGTCAGATAGCCTTCGTCGGTGATGTACTGCACCATGAGCCCGATCTGGTCGTAATGGCCGGCCAGCATCACCCGCGGCGTGCCCTTGGGGTTGAGGGCCACGATGGTGTTGCCGTGAATGTCCGTGGTGATCTCGTCTGCGTACTCTTTCATTCGCTCGCGGACGATGCGGGCCACCGGTTGCTCGAATCCGGACACGGACGGCGTCATCAGCATGGCATTGAGAAACTCGAACTGCTCTTTCTGCATGGGAAATCCTTTCGTTGACCGAACATCGTTCCGCGGTCGTGCGAAGCCGCAAGCGGCAGACGGGGACTGAGCTTATCCTGGGGACAAAGTGTTCTCAAGTCCGGTGAGCGGGACTAGGAGTGCATCCTGAAACCGGTGTGGCACCGGCGTCTCGCCGGTGCCCGGCGGCCACGGGGGGCCGCCGCTACAGGGTTTTAGGACGCACTCTAGGTGACCTGCGGGTCGGCGGGCTGGGCGACGTCGCCCACGAGGAAGATGCGGTTCTTGCCGGCCTTCTTGGCTTCCAGCAGGGCCTCGTCCGCCCGCTCGAGCAGGCCGGCGTAATCGGTGGCATCCCAGGGGAACGTGGCCAGGCCGCCGCTGATGGTGATGCTGCCCGTCGCCTCCGGGCCCAGCTTGGGGAAGGCGTGCGACTGCAAAGCCCGCTTCACCCGCCGCAGCACACCCAGCACGTCCGTCGGATGCCTGGACCCGGCCATCCGCGGCTCATCGGCATCCCAGAACACGACCACGAACTCATCCCCGCCGTACCGGGCCACGATGTCATGACGCCGGCAATGGGTGCGGAATAACTGCCCCGTCTCGTACAGGATCTGGTCGCCTGCCGCATGACCGTACGTATCGTTGAAGTGCTTGAATCCGTCCAGATCGAACAACAACACCGTCACACTGAACCGCTGCTGGGCCGCCCGCTCCAGTAAATGGTCGATGACCTGCTGCAAGTACCGGCGGTTGGGCAGCTTGGTCACCTCATCGGTCATGGCCAGCGCGTGCCACGCCTGCTGCTGGTTGGCGGCCTGGAGCAGGTGAGCGATCATCCGCCCGTAGTGCCGTAGTTTCTCCGCCTCGGCGGCGGCGAAAGGCCCCTTCTGCCGCGCCCCCACGAGGATCTCACCGAGCGGCTCCTCGCCGGCACGGATCGTCTCCGCCAGGGCAGGCTCCATGCCCGGGTCGCCCACGCATGCAACCTCGTCACCGGCCACCAGCCGCACGTGGGCCGTCCGCATCGAATCCGCCACCCACTGGCACAGCCGATCCAGCATCGCTGTACGGCCGTCCGCCAGACCGGCCATCACCTGGGCCAAGCTGGCCAGCTCGTCCCATGTCGGCACCGCGGGGTCCGGCATCCCATCGGCCGCGCCGCCCCGCGTGCCCGTCGCGAGCCCCAGCGCCCGATCCAGCTCCTCGCCCTGCGGCGGGTAGATCAGGTAGTCGTTGGCCCCCGCCGCCAGGCTGCCGCGCGCCGCGGGCTCGCCGCTCGGCCGGCAACACAGGACGATGCGCGGGCGTTCGCCCGCCGCCTTACGCAGCCCCGCCACCGCCTGACTGAGCTTCCGAGCGTTCGGATCAACGCCCACCAGCAACCCCCGTGCGTTCTGATTCGCCAACGCCGCGATGCCCGCCAGGTACGTCGGGCTCACCGCCACGTCGAACTGCGGGTACCGACCGCGAATCATCGACGCCAGCCGGCCGGGGTCGCAAACCACCAGAAGCTGGTCTCGGCCCATCATGGACCATGATGTATTCGGCAACCTCATGTCCGCGGCTCCCCCTGCACGCCACGCGACGGCACCGGCTTACCCACCAGGGCGGCCAGCTCCTCGGCAGTCAACTCCACCGGGGAAAACGGCTGGCGGCTCCCGAACGCCGTGGCGGCTTCAGGCCGGCTACCGCCCGGTTGGACCTCATTCGCCGCCTCTAAAGACTCGCCCCTCGCGGAAGGCGGGGTCCGCTTCGGCCTATTCGGGCTCGGTGCCCAGGGGAACGGAATAGGAGATGAAGCCTCCTCCTCAGACGCCAGTTCGTCCTCCTCTTCCCCGCGAGACACAAGTCGAACCACCGGGCGATCGGTCTCTCCCCGGACCTCGTCGTCGGATGGGACCGGCTCAAGAACGGGTTCCTCCACCCGGGCCACCTCCTGGTCCTCGGGCTCCTCAGGTTGACGCTCCGGCACCGGGTGAGCCGGCCAACCACCGCGCGCCGGCGGCAAGGGAGGAGCTTCGGCCCCGATCCGCCCTCCCGCCGCCACCCGCAGGGCCGCCGTTGACCGGGCTTGCACCGCTTCAAGCGTGCCGGCCAACAGATCACGCGTCGCCATACGCTGCGGACGGGCCGACGCACGGCGCAGATCCTCATCCAGCAGCTCGCCGTCGAACCGCCGCGCCCCGCGATTGACCGCTACCTCGATCTTCGCCTGCTGATGCTCACCCCCCACTACGTAGACGCGGGTATCGCGACCCACACGTACCGCGTGCTCGAAAAACTCCAACTCGTCCCAATCGACCGATTCCATGCTTACCAGGATCGCCGCCGGCCGACGCCGACCGGCCAGCATCGCCAGGGCCTCGTACACTCCCGAAGCCGCCACCGCCGGATGGCCGGGATGGCTCAGCCATTCCTGCACCTCGTCCGGAAGCTCGCGCGCCGCTCCCGCGACATACACCAGGCGGGCTCCGCGCTGCTTGCCAGGGGGCATGGTCAGGGTCCTCTCCTCTATTTGCGAAATGAAGCCTATCCTGTTACTAATTATATGGGCCGCCGCAGAAAGGGTCAAACGCGAGCCTGCTTTGGCGGGCTACGGCGGGGCATGACGAAATCGGCGGATGGGTGGCCCATCCTTGCCTTGGCGAGGGTGGGCTCACGATGATACGGATGGGTGGCATGGGCCTGCACTCAGGCCCCTGGCCTGTCCCGGTGCAACCACGGGTCGGAGTACCGACCCATGCCACCCGTCGCGATGATCCCAGCGCGTAGGAAAAAGGAGTCAGGCATGGAGGTTCGTCGGACGCAACAACGCCTCAACACGCGTAGCCCGAGCACACGTCCTGTAACCACCGCGATGCCCATCGGGGGTGCGCTCTGTGCCCGACGGAGCCGCGATTTCAAGATCCTGGCGGCCCTGCTGATCGCCCTCTGCCTCGCGCCGTTGAGCACCTCCATCGCCCGGGCCGACCTTCACGCCACGCTCGCCGCCCGCATCGAGGCGCTCGTCCAGGATCCCAAACTCGCCAATATGCGGATCGGAATCCGCATCGAGACCCTCGACCCCAGCCGCACGGTCATCTACCAGCAGGCCGCCGACGAACTCTTCAAACCCGCCAGTAATCAGAAGCTGCTGACCACCGCCGCCGCCCTCTGCACCCTGCCCGCGGACTTCAAGTACGAGACCATCCTCGCCCGCCGCGGCAACGATCTGGTCATTATCGGCTCGGGCGACCCTTCCACCGGCGACCCGCGCATGGCCCGCAACGCCGACCGCCCGCTTGATGCCCTCTTCCGCGAATGGGCCGCCCGCCTCAAATCCCGCGGCATCACCCGCATCACCGGCGATCTGATCTACGACGACCACGCCTTCGACCAGGAGCACATCCACCCCCACTGGCCCACGCAGTTCAACATGCAGGCCTGGTACGCGGCTCCCGTCGGCGGGCTCAACTACAACGACAACTGCATCGACCTGGTCATCAGTCCCGGCCGCCAGCCGGGCCAGGCCGCCACTGTCACCATGATCCCCGACACCGCCTGGATCCGCCTGGAGAACAAGGCCACCACCGCGGCCAAAGGCGAACCCGTCGTGAAACGCAAGGGCTCCGGGCCGCTGACCATCAGCGTCGAGGGTTCCGTCTCACGC
>CAZEEJ010000043.1:0-33625 GCA_964511155.1 uncultured Planctomycetales bacterium
ACGAGAGCGTTTTTCCGGGTCATCCTCAGCCACCGCATCAGTTCGACGGCCTGCTCCAGTTCCACCGCGACGTGAACCACCGCGATGTCAACCCGCCGTCGGCCGATGACTTCGGCAACCTGGGTGGCGGTAGGTAGTTGGATCAGCGGCCAGCCGTATCGCAGGGCCAGCTTCGTTAGCCCTGAGGCCACCTGCTTCTCCAGCACCACCACCACACCCACTTGTCCGAGGCCGTACATCATCTTCCGCCTCTCGTGCATCATTACCACGTCGATGCGTCAGGGATGTAGCATCGGGTATGCCACAAACGGACGATTTTCGAATAATCTCATAAATGATTGAGATACAAACGATTACGAAAACATGCCATAAACCCAGCCTGGCCGGCCGGCCGATGTCGAATGGTATGTTTCATTCCGTAGGGTGGAGTGCCGGGTCGGAAGTTGCGGTTGCCGCTCCACTTGCAGATTGTGGTATGTTTTGTACCGCGGGCACAATCCGTACCCGCGCGTACGAAACGGGAACAACGGACGGGGCGACCGGGCCTGAGCAGCGCTCAGCCCCGACTGCATGCGTGTGCGGCATTCGGCCTGAAGAGACGAAACCGTGCATTGCTCCGGCCGACGCCCATGTAGCGGGGTCGCCGGCGGCGTAGCCTCGGAGATGCTCAGGAAGGCATCGTGAAGAATGGTGCTGTCGGGGTCACCATGACGGTATGGCGACCAGCCAACCAACGGAGCAGCAGGGGCTTCCGCCCCAGGGTGGCGCCCCGAATGCGAACGCTCGCTCGGGCAAGGTCATGGCATTGGCAGCCAGCCACTGACCCATGCTCGGGCGGTCGCCTCGACGGCGCCAAGGATACCCTTGATCGCGCTGTCGCGAACATCCGTGAGCGAGCAACCGCTGACCAGAACACTGCCCGTCATGGCTGCGGCAAGAGCCAGGTTGAGAACGCGAAGGCCGGCCCGAATGCGCACTTTGGACATCTCTATCGTCTCCTGGAAACCAGAGCCTCTTCCTGAGATAGGAGGGGGGTCGCTATCTCGCTAAGGCGATCAAAATAGCCCGACCAGGGTCCAAAATCAAGGCCCGACGGAGGGATGAGTACTGAGTGATGAGTGAAGAGCGAGCCGGGGACGCAGGTCCCCGGGTGAGAGCGGGGGGGCGGGCCGCAGGCGCCAGGGGGGGGAAGGACCGCTTCCTTACGGGCGCGGCTCTGCTTGCGAAGGACCGCTTCCTTACGGGCGCGGTTCTGCTTGGAAAGGACCGCTTCCTTGCGGGCGCGGCTCTGCTGGGAGAAAGGGGCAGAGGGACAAAGGCACCGTTTCCTTACGGGCCGGTTTACTCCTGGGACGCCTGGGGCAGGTCCATGGTGATTCCGACGACGCCCTCCTCGGTGGTGGTTTCGACGTTGAAGCCGGAGCGGTGGAAGATTTTGAGCATGCCGCTGTTCTCGGCGAGGACCTCGGCGTGGAACTTGCGGATACCGTTGGCCTGGGCGATTTCGACGAGGCGTTTGAAGAGGATGGTGCCCAGGCCTTTGCGCTGCCAGTCGTCGCGCACGACGAAGGCCATCTCGGCGGATTGTTTGGAGGCCTCGGTCAGGTAGCGTCCGACGCCGACGACCTCCTCGTTGCCCGCCGGCCCGACCACGCCGATCAGGGCGATCTCGGTGTCGTAATCCACGTTGCAGAACACCTGGAGGCGGTTGTGGGGCATGGACTTGAGTGTGCCGTGATAGCGCAGGTACACGGTCTTCTCGCTGAACGAGTAGAACATGTCGCGCATCATGGGCTCGTCGTCGGGACGGATCGGGCGGATGAGCACGGACTCGTCGTCCCGCAGGGCGACGGTCGCCTCGAGGTGGGCGGGATAGGGTTTGGATGGTGGGGGAAGGATCTGGTTGCGGTAGACGATGCGCCGCCTCTTGGCCGCGTAGAGCAGCTCGGTACGGAACTGCGGGTGGGCGATGTTAATGAGGGACATGGCCCGTTCGCGCAGGTTTTTGCCGTGGAGGTAGGCGATGCCGTACTCGGTGACGACGTAGTGGACGTCCCCGCGGGTGGTGATGACGCCGGCCCCGTCGCCGAGGACGGGGACGATGCGCGAGTGCAGGCCGTCGGGGGCCTCGGCGGTGCTGGGCATGGCGATGATGGGTTTGCCGTTGCGGGCGAGGGCGGTGCCGCGCATGAAGTCGGCATGTCCGCCGATACCGCTGAAGAACTGTTGGCCTAGGGAATCGGCGCAGACCTGGCCGGTCAGATCGACCTCCAATGCCGAGTTGATGGCCACCATGTTGTCCTGGCGGCTGATGACGAAGGGGTTGTTGGTGTATTCCGAGGGGTGCATCTCGATGCCGGGGTTATTATCCATGAAGGCGAAGAGGTCGCGGGACCCGGCGGCGAAGCTGCCGACGATTTTGCCGGTCTGCTGGGTTTTGTATTTTCCGGTGATGTTCCCGTTTTCGGCGAGCTTCATGACCCCGTCGGAGAACATCTCGGTATGGATGCCGAGGTCGTGGCGGTCGGTGAGGGTGGCGAGGACGGCGTCGGGGATGCGTCCGATGCCGAGTTGGAGGGTGGCGCCATCGCGGATGAGGCGGGAGACGTTAGCGGCGATCCGCTGGGTGACGTCATCCATGCTTTCCATGACCGGCCATTCGAGGAGGGGCTCGTCGTGTTCGACGAGGTGGTGAATGCGGCTGACGTGGACGAAGCAGTCGCCGAGGGCCCGGGGCATGTGGGTATTGACCTGGGCGATGACCACGCGGGCGGACTCGACGGCGGACTTGGTGATATCGACGGAGACACCGAGGCTGCAGAACCCGTGATCATCGGGGGGGCTGACGCAGATGAGGGCGACCTCGATGGGCACTCGCCGGGAGCGGAAGAGCCCCGGGACTTGGGACAGGAATATGGGGGTATAGTCGGCCTGGGCCTGGTTGACCGAGCTGCGCAGGCTGTTGCCGATGAAGAAGGCGTTGGCCCGGAAGTTGGCCGAGTACTTGGGGTCGGTGTAGGGCGCGACCCCGAGGGTGAGCACCTGGATCAGTTCGGTATCGGCCAGGCCGCCGCCGACTTCGCACATGGCCCGGACCAGGGCCTGGGGCTCGCCGCAGGCCGACCCGATGAACACCCGGCTGCCGGGCTTGATCCGGCGAAGGGCCTGGGCGGCCGGTACCACCTTGTCCGCATATCGTTCACGCCAATGCTGACTCATCGTTTAATTCTCCGTCAGGATGATCCGCGCGTCGGCCACCATCGCTCCATTGCCCTGGGGGTAGACGATCAGCGGGTTGATGTCGAGTTCCTTGATGCGGGGATGATCGGTGACCAGTTGGGACAGTCTCATGAGGCATTCGCCGATGGCGGGTTGATCCGACGGCGGCTCGCCCCGCACGCCTTCGAGGAGGCGATGGGAGCGGATGGAGCGGATCATCTCGCCGGCGACGTTCTCGCGAATCGGGGCCAGCCGGAAGGAGACATCGCGCAGCGCCTCGGTGTAGATGCCGCCGAGTCCGAACATCAGCAGCGGCCCGAACCGTGGATCGCGGGTCACGCCGAGGATGATTTCCTTGCCCGGCTGGAGCATCTTCTGGACGAGGACGCCCCAGATTTCGATCTCCGGGCCGAGCTTCTCGCGGACGGTGGCGACCATGGTGTCATGGGCCTGGCGGACCGCGTCGTCATCGGTCAGGTTAAGTTTCACGCCGCCCACGTCGGTTTTGTGGAGGATGCGGGGCCCGGCGATCTTGAGTACGACGGGGTAGCCCATCTGGGCGGCGGCGGCGGCGGCCTCGTCGGCGGACTGGGCCAGCTTGTAGGGCACAATGGGGAACCCGCAGGCCTGCAGGACGTTGAGCGCCCGGACCTCGACGAGCTGGGAGCGGCCAGCGGTCAGTTCCTCGTCAAAAAGCCGATCGACGGCTTGGCGGTCCATCTCGAAGCGGCGGCACTCGGCGATGGGTGAGCGGATCCACTCGGAAAACCGGGCCTTGGCCGCCAGCGAGCGCATGGCGTTTTCCGGAAACTGGTAGGTGGGCACGCCGTGGGCCTTGAGTACGGCCACGCCGGGGCGAACGTCGGCCTCGCCCATCATGCAGGCAATGATCGGCTTGTCGCAGTACTGTTGCGACTCGACGATCACCTCGCCGATCTCCTTGGTGTTGGTCATGGCCTGGGGGGTGACCAGGACGAGGATCTGGTCCACGTCCTCGTCGGAAGAGACGGCGTCGAGGGCGGAGCGGTAGCGATCGTGGCGGGCGTCCCCGATCACATCGACCGGATTTTTGAGGCTGCCGGTGGGCGGCATCTGAAACTTGAGGGACTTGATCGTGTAATCGTGGAAGCGGGCGAGCTTGAGCCCGTAGCGGATGCAGGCGTCGGTGGCCATGATGCCCGGTCCGCCGGCGTTGGTAACAATGGCGGTCCGTCGGCCGGCGGGTAGGGTGGGCTCGGCGAAGACCTCGGCGTAGTCGAACAGTTCCTCGACGCTCTCGACGCGGATGACTCCGGCCTGGGAGAAGATGGCGTCGTAGACCTCATCGGAGCCGGCCAGCGAACCGGTGTGCGACGCGGCGGCGGCGGCCCCTTCCTGTGTGCGCCCGGTCTTGATCGCCAGGATGGGCTTGGGGTTGGGCCCGTGGGTGATGGCGTGCGCGGTATCGACGAAGAGCTGCCCGCTGGAGAGGTCTTCGACGTACATGAGGATGACCTTGGTCGCGGGGTCGCCGGCCAACGAGCGCAGCAGGTCGACTTCGTTGATATCCGCCTTGTTGCCGAAGCTGACGAACCGGGAGAACCCGATACCGCGTCCGTTGGCGTAATCGAGGAGGGCGGCGGCGAGGGCCCCGCTCTGGGAGATGAGGCCCATGCAGCCGGGGACGGGCATGCGTCCGCCGAACGCGGCGTTCATGGTCACGTCGGGGGCGGTGTTGATGAGCCCGAGGCAGTTGGGCCCGAGAATGGACAGGCCGCGCTCGCGGGCGATGGCCTTGAGCCGGTTCTCGCGCTCGACGCCGTCGCCGCCGATCTCCTTGAAGCCCGCGGAGATGACCACGAAGTGCTTCGTGCCGTGGTCGGCGGCCTCCAGCACGGCCTTCTCGACCGCGGGGGCGGGGATGATGAGCACGGCCAGGTCCACGTGATCGTCGATGGCGGAGATACTGGACGCGCAGCGGATGCCCATGAGGCTCTTGGTCTTCGGGTTCACCGGGTAGATGACGCCGGCGTAGGAGCCATGAATGAGGTTGCGGAGGATCTCGCTGCCAGCGGTTCCGGGGCGGCGTGAAGCTCCGACCACGGCGATGGCCTGGGGGGCGAAAAGAGGCTCCAGGTCGCGGGCGGCGGGCATAGTGGGCACGTCAGTCACCTCGGCGGAACCGCTGTTTTTGTTCCTTCGGGCGTTTGCGGGGGCACTTCGGGCCATGGGCCAACTCCTGACAATCTCTGATACTTCCGGATCACGTCCTGTAGGGTGGACATTGAGATCCCATACTCCTGCCGCAAGCGGGCCAGGCGTGTCGTGGAGGGGACGGTTTCAGGCAAGCGAAGTTCCCTGCGCAGCACCGCGAGGGGAACGCCGTATCGCGTCTCGATCTCGGCCAGTGTCTGGGAACCCCAGCCTTGCCCCGCGCCTCTTCCTTGACCCGCATCCCCTTCTCGGGGGTTGTCCGGTTCGCCGCGACCGTCCGGTGCGGCGCGATCCGAACGCCCACCACGATAACCGGAAGCACCCGGTTCCGCCAGTTGCTGCACCCGGCCGGCGGCCGTCCACAGACCCAGGCCGAACGCCGCAGTGATGCCGAGCAGAAAGATCGCCCCACCGGCGATGCGCAAGCCCGGGCGCCGTTTGCCGGACTCCCGTTCGCCACGAACAAGCAGACGGAGGGTCACGTCGCAGACCCAATCCCAATGCAGGGCCACGTGGAGCACGATGAGCCCGACGGTCACGAAGACCAGCAGGTAATGGACGTCACCCCAATCGTGTCGGCCTTGCCCCCACAGGGTCAATGCGCGCCCACCGTCGCGCCCGCCGGTGCCCGGCGGCAGGATGAACCGAACGACCAGGCCGGTCCAGAGCATGCCGAGCATGGCCAGCAACAGCAGGGCGTCGATCAGGTAATTCAGCGTACTGCGGCGCATCGTGCCGCACCCCTTCCTGCACAGCATGAGCGCGTCCGAGCCGCGCCCGTAAGGAGCCGCGGGCTTCAGCCCGCGCGGCTCTCTGACCGAGATCAGCGGTCACCTTACGTATAAGCACCGCGCGGGCTAAAGCCCGCGGCTCTCGATCCAAGCATTCATACGATCGAGACCGTCACGCGGTTGAGGCATTGAGCCATGTCCATTGTCGGGCCACGGTCTGCTGAAGCCGGTTGACCAGGTCTTCGGTCGCGGTCTGGTTCAGGCGGCGAAATCGCGGATGCGCGGCAACGTATTGATCCATCGGCAAATCCGATTCGGGTGTGCAGGACAGCTTGCAGCGGCCGTCTTCGATCTCGTAGAGCGGCCAGAGTCCGCAAGCGACGGCCAAGGCGGCCTGGGACACCACGCCGCCGGTCGCGGCCAGGCCGCATCCCGCGGGACAGGGCGAGAGCACACTGACTAAGCTCGGCCCGCGAACGGCCACCGCCCGAATCAGCTTGGCCAGCAGGTCGTCGTAGTGCGAGACGCTGGCCTGAGCGACATAGGGCACGCCGGAGGCGACCATGACGGCTGCGAGGTCGCCGGCCAGAACGTGCCCCTGGCTGAACGCGTTGACTTCCTGGTTTTGGGGCGAATACCCCGTGCCGCGCCATGTGTCCATCGCGGATGGCGGCTCCGGCAAGGCTGGGATTTCCTCGTTCATCGGCGGTTTGAAGCTCTCCGGCGGATGACCCATGAGCAGCTCGCGACAAGGTTCGTGGCACGTATACACGAAGGTCAAGTCGTGCCCGCGAGCCATCGCGGCGGAGAGGGTTTCGAGACCCACCTCGGACTCGCCGTCGTCTTGTCCGAAGGCGAGGATCTTGATGTCGCGGTCCGGGGGAAGCTCGGCGCGGAGTTCTCGCGTTCGCAGGGCGGCTTCGAGGCCGGAGGCGACGGCGGCCAGTTCGCCGGCGGGCGCTCGCAGGTGGGGAACGCGCCACGCGTTGCGGGGGTACAGGGCGGTCCGCAGCTCGACGCAACCCGCGGCATGGATGACCACGGGCTCGCAGTCGCAGGCTTGCCGGGCCGCGTCAAGCGCGGCACGGACCACCGACGGCGCCGGACAACCCGCGCAGGCGGTATGCCCGGCTCCAAGCCCGGGCTCCGTGCCCAGCAAGGTCTCCGGTGTCGGCGTTGGCTTCTCGTCAATGACTCGTCTGGCAAACCACATCACGGCCTCACTTGGTCACTCGCTGCATCGGCGGTCACCTGCAGCGTCCTGGGGCCCCGGCCGGCCACGTCCATGAAGCGGACCGGGTCGCCGATGAGCGGCGGCTTGGCACGGGCCAGGTCAAGCAGTTCGCAGAAGACGCCGCTGACCTCGGGCGGCGTCACCTCGCGTCCGCCCACGCCAAGCACCACGCCGATGATCGCGGGTCGCACGTTTGCCCGCCGACCGTGCGCCGACGCCCGTGCTGCCGTGACCTGCATCCACAAGGGAGTACTGGTCGCCTCGCCGCTTCTATCGAGCACCGCGACGGCACGGAGATGCTGACCCCCGAGGGCGGTGGCCAGTGCCTGGGCGGGGAAGGGACGGGAGAGTCTCAGTTGGACCATACCGGCCGATACGCCGCGCAGCCGGAGCAGATCGACGACCCCCCGGACGGGGCCGCACATCGAGCCCATGGCGACGACGGCCACCTCAGCATCGTCCATCCGATACGCGTGCAACACCCCATGGTGCCGGCCCGCAACGTCGCTGAACTCCCGCCCGATTTCATCAACCGCCCGCGGCACCCGGAGCATCGCTTCGGCTACCTGGGCGGCCTGGGCCGTTGTCCAGTCCGGCGAGGCCAGGGCTCCCACCGCGTGCGGGTTGTCGGTATCCAGCACATCCACCGCGGGCACGAACGCACCCACGAAGCCTTGCACCTCCGCGTCTTCGAGCACCCGCACCTGCTCGGCGGCGTGCCCGGCGTACGGAGCATCGTGGCGGATCATCACCGGCAGTCGGAGGTCATGGTCCTCCGCCAGCCGGAAGGCCTGGATGGTTGCATCGTAGGCCTCCTGGGCGGCCTCGGCATGGAGTTGGACCCACGCGGCACCGCCGGCCAGCGTCGCGGCGGTGCAGTTGGTGCGCACGTCGAGCATCCCGCCGGCGGGACCATCGACCACGGCGACGACCAGGGGCAGGCGCATCGCGGCGACCGCGTGGAGGAGATCGATCAGGCCGGCCAATGCGTTGGCAGCTAAAGCGGTCACGGTCCGTGTGCCGCCGACGGCCGCTCCCATGGCCGCGGCGAGGGCCGCTCGGGGACTCTCCGCGGAGACCAGCCGCGTTCGGCCACCGGCGACGGCGACGTGTTCGCGAAATGCCTGCATCAGGTCGCCGCTGTGGCCGGGCGGACAAACGGCGACGTGCGGATCAGCCTGCCGGAACGCCCAGGCGATGGCTTCGCGGCCCAACAACGGCCGGTCCCGGCCGGTGCCGGTGACGCGAGGCGGCGGGCCGACGGGCGCTGCGGTGCCGGTGGGCAGCACGGGTTGGGGCATCAGGGTAAGCAGTTTCGAGCCGCTGCCGACACGCTTGCGACGCCGGGGTTTTGCCGGCAACCCTCCAGAGGGCGGGGCTGGACGCTCAGGCGACATGGTGGTCCTCCGGCCGAGAGACTGCCTCTGCCGCCAACATCACAATCGCCCGGTATCCGTTGGGGTCCGGCGGACAAACCGTCGCGCAGATGCCGCATGCGGTGCAGCGCTCCGCGTCGATGCCCAGCACGCCGGTCGTGTCCATCTGCTTTGGGTCGAACATGGCGTGAAGGATGGCGTCTTCCGGGCAGTAGACGAAGCAACGGCCGCAGGTGATGCAGTAGGGCTTGGCGAAGACCGCCTGGTGCGTGGAACGCCAGTCCCCCTTGTGGAGGTGTGCCTGGGCGGTATCCGGCGGCATGAGCCCGCCGGGGGCGATCTGGAACGGCAGCGGCTGGATGGCGGCGAGGTCGAGCCGGACGTGGTTGATGTCCAGCGTGACCAGGCGGGCGAGCGCCTCCGGGCTAAAGTACGCGGCCCCCTGCTCGCGCAGCGTCTTGCGGGTGAGCACCTTCGTCGGGCGGGAGCCGTCGGTGATGACCAGATCACGGCCGACGAGTTCCAGAGTGGCTTCCGGCGTGGCGAAGAGGCTGTAGCGCAGGTTGAAGACCAGGCCGGCGTCCTCGAGGGCATCCTCCGCTTCGTGGGGCGGAGCCGTCAGGGCGATGCGCAGAGCTTCGATGCGGGAGTCGACCGGCTGGTGACGGAGGCTGAGCAGCGAACGGACGTTGCGGCGGGCCAGGGCGGCGGCGGCCGTGCACCGGCGAGACGCGGCTCGACCGCCTTCGACAGGCTCAGGCCCCGAGCTTGCCGAGGGGAGCTCGCCGAGGTCCGGTGCCACACCCACCGGCGGGATGCCGGGGGCAGATCGGATTCCGCGGCCGGTGAGCAGGATCTCGGACCGGGCCTCTGCGAGCACCTCCGCCAGCGCAGCGAGATCCTGGTCGTCGATCGGCCCGAATCGCCCCCCGCGCACATAGGCCTCGTGGAATCTCATAAGTGTTCAGCCGTAGCGACCGCCCCCCGCGGCGGCCGACGTGGCACCAGCAACCGCACCGGCGAGACGCCGGTGCCACACCAACGGGCGAGACGCCCGTGAATGGTTCATGCTATTGTTCCACGGCACTTACACGCTCTGCCAGCTTTGCAGGATGTGCATGTAGTTTCCCCGCTCGAAGGCCCTGGGGTCGGGGCATTTGAGCAGGCTCATGCTGCCCTGCATCTGCTGGAGCGAATCGTACTCGTGCTCTTCGAGCCACTGGCTGACTTCCTGTCGGATCTTGGCCAGGTGGCCCGGGCCGTGAATCAGCAGCGCGGAGACCATCTGCACGGCACTGGCGCCGCACATGACCGCCTTGATCGCGTCCAGGCTGGTGTGCACGCCGCCGGTCACCGCCAGGTCGGCGGTGATCCGCCCGGAGAGGATCGCCAGCCAGCGCAGCCGCATGAGCAGCGCCCCGGAGTTCGACAGCGTCAGCTCGGAGACCACCTCGAGGTCCTCGACGTTGATGTCCGGCTGGTAGAACCGGTTGAACAGCACCAGGCCGTCCGCCTTCACCGCGTCAAGCTGCCGGGCGACGTTCGGCAGCGAGCTGTAGAACGGCGAGAGCTTGACCGCGACGGGGACGGTCACCGCTTTCTTGACCGCGGCCACCATGTTCACCGTGCGCTCGACGACCATCTCGCCGGGCTCGTCGGGGTCGGTAGCCACGTAGTAGACGTTCAGTTCGAGGGCATCGGCCCCGGCCTGCTGCATCTGTTGGGCGTAGTCCAGCCAGCCGCCCAGGGTCACGCCGTTGAGCGAGGCGATGACCGGGACGCTGACGGCCTGCTTGATCTTGCGAATCTGTTCGAGGTACTCGTCGGGGCCCAGAATGAAATCATCGGGCGTCGGCAGGTACGAGAGGGCCTCGGCGAAGGAGTCGGCCGGGCCATCCATCGACTGGGCGGTGGCCAGGCCCTCGGCGGCAAGCTGCTCCTCGAACAGGGAGCGCAGGACAATGGCGGCCGCCCCGGCGTCCTCCAGCTTGCGCACGCTGTCCATGTTGTCGGCCAAGGGGGAGGCACCCGGCATAAACGGGTGCGGCAGGTTGAAACCCAGGTAGCTTGTTGAAAGATCCATGAACGGAACCTCCGCGTCATCGTGTCTTGTGTTCTACGACTGTTCCCGTTATCCGCCTTCAGCACCAACGAGCTGCGGGCACCACCAACGAGCCGCGGGCACCACCAACGAGCCGCGGGCTTCAGCCCGCGCGGCCCTTCGACCGCAACCAGCGCTCCCTACGTACAACGACCGCGCGGGCTAAAGCCCGCGGCTCGTTGCGCTGAAGCCCACGGTTCGCTTGCCTCAGGACGCGCTTTCCGCGCCCTGGGCTTCCGCGGCGGCGGCCTGTTCGCCGTCGCCCTTGGGCACGGTCAGCTTGGCCATGTGGTCGTACAGCGCCACCCGCCGCGCCAAGGCCTCGACCGCCAACACGGACAGTTGCCGGAACCGCTCCGGGTTCATCTTCTCGACCATGCGGAAGCGGGTCTCGTTCCGCATGTACTCGCCGACCGTCGCCTTGCCGGGCGCCGAGTCGAGCACCAGCGGCGGCTGGCCCTGCTGGACGCGCCGCGGGTCGTAACGATAGAGCGGCCAGATGCCGCTGCTGACTGCCAGCTCCTGCTGATTCAGGCCGAACGACAGGTCGTACCCGTGGGCGATGCAGTGGCTGTAGGCGATGATCAGCGACGGGCCGGGGTAGGACTCCGCCTCGAGGAAGGCCTGCACCGTGTGGTTGTCCTTGGCCCCGAAGGCCACGCTGGCCACGTACACGTGCCCGTAGTTCATGGCCATCAGCCCGAGATCTTTCTTGCCTACGGCCTTGCCCGCCGAGGCGAACTTGGCGGCGGCGCCGATCGGCGTCGACTTGGACGCCTGCCCACCGGTGTTCGAGTAGACCTCGGTGTCCAGCACCAGGATGTTCACATCCCGTTGCATGGACAACACGTGGTCGAGCCCGCCGTACCCGATATCATAGGCCCAGCCATCGCCGCCGAGCATCCAGACACTCTTCTTGACCAGGTAGTCGGCGAGCAGTTCGAGTCTGCGGGCCTCGGGCGAGTCGATGCCGGCCAGTTTTTTCTTCAAGGCGACGACGCGCTCGCGCTGGGCACGCAGGCCGACCTCGCCGGTCTGGTCGGCCGAGAGCAGTTCGCCGGCCAGGTTGTCGCCGATCTGAGCCCCGAGCTTGGCGACCAGTTCGCTCGCCTGCTCGATGTGCTTGTCGATCGCCAGGCGGAAGCCGAAGCCGAACTCGGCGTTGTCCTCGAAGAGCGAGTTGCACCAGGCCGGCCCGCGACCGTTGTCGTCCTTGCAGTAGGGGGTGGTCGGCAGGTTGCCGCCGTAGATCGACGAACACCCGGTGGCGTTGCCGATCAGCATCCGGTCGCCGAAGAGCTGGCTGATGAGCTTGACATAGGGGGTCTCGCCGCAGCCGGCACAGGCGCCCGAGTACTCGAACAGCGGACGGAGGAACTGCGACATCTTGACGTTGATCCGCTCGATGCTCGTGCGGTCCGGGTCGGGCAGGCCCAGGAAGAAGTTGTAGTTGGCCTGCTCGCGCTCGCGCACCGGGAGCTGCGCCTCCATGTTGATCGCCTTGTGCTTCGGGTTGGCCTTGTCCTTGGCCGGGCAGACGTTCACGCACAGCTTGCACCCGGTGCAGTCCTCCGGAGCGACCTGGATGGTGAACTTGAGGCCCTTGAACTCGCGGCCCTTGTAGTCGGTCGAGATGAAGGACTCCGGTGCGCCGGACAGGTGGGCACCGTCGTAGACCTTCGCCCGGATGGCCGCGTGCGGGCAGACCAGCGCACACTTGTTGCACTGGATGCAGACCGCCGGGTCCCAGATGGGAATGTCCAGGGCGACGTTGCGTTTCTCGTACTGGGTCGTCGCCGTCTCGAACGTGCCGTCCACCGGGAACGCGCTGACCGGCAGCAGGTCGCCCTTGAAGGCCATCATCGGGGCCACCAGCTCCTTGACGAACTCCGGCGCGTCCTCGGTTACGATCGGCAATTGGTGCATGGTCGCGGTGGGCTTGGCCGGCACCTTTACCTCGTGCAGGTGGGCCAGCGTCTCGTCCACCGCGGCGAAGTTCCGCTTGACGACCTCCTCGCCCTTCTTGCCGTAGGTCTTCTGGATCGTGCCCTTGATCTTGGCGATGGCCTCCTCGCGCTCGAGCACGCCGGAGATCGCGAAGAAGCACGTCTGCATGATCGTGTTCACCCGCGTGCCCATGCCCGTGTCCTTGGCCACCTGGTATCCGTCGATCACGAAGAACCGCAGCTTCTTCTCGATGATCTGCTCCTGGATCTCGTACGGCAGGTGGTCCCAGACCTCGTCGGGGCCGTAGGGCGAGTTGAGCAGGAACACGGCCCCGGGGGCCGCGTAGGTGAGTATGTCGTACTTCTCGATGAACACGAACTGGTGGCAGGCGACGAAGCTCGCCTTGCTGATCAGGTACGGCGGGCGGATGTACCGCGGGCCGAACCGCAGGTGCGAGATGGTCATGGCCCCGGACTTCTTCGAGTCGTAGACGAAGTAGCCCTGGGCGTGGTTGTCCGTCTCCTCGCCGATGATCTTGATCGAGTTCTTGTTCGCCCCGACGGTCCCGTCCGCCCCGAGCCCGAAGAAGACCGCCCGCACCGTGTCCTTGCTCTCGATGTCGAACGAGTCGTCGATTTCCAGCGACAGGTGGGTGACGTCGTCGATGATGCCCACGGTGAAATGCTGCTTGGGCGACTTCTTGCTCAGCTCGTCGAGGACGGCCTTGACCATGGCCGGGGTGAACTCCTTGCTCGACAGGCCGTACCGCCCGGCAACGACCCGCGGATCCTGCGCGAAGGGCAGCTCGCCCAGGAACTTGGCCTCGCCCAGGGCACTCATCACGTCGAGGTACAGCGGGTCGCCGGGGGCGCCCGGCTCCTTGGTGCGGTCGAGGACGGCGATCGCCTTGGTGGTCGTGGGCAGAGCGGCGAGGAAATGGCTCAGCGAGAACGGCCGATACAGCCGTACCTTCAGCAGCCCCACCTTCTCGCCCTGGGCGACCAGATGCTCGACCGTTTCGTGGGCCGTCTCCGCTCCCGAGCCCATCATGATGATGACCCGCTCGGCATCCGGTGCCCCGACGTAATCGAAGAGGCGATACGCCCGGCCGGCGCGGGCCGCGAACTGGTCCATCACTTCCTGCACGATGTGCGGGCAAACGTCATAGAACCGGTTGCACGCCTCGCGGGCCTGGAAGAAGGTGTCCGGGTTCTGGGCCGTGCCGCGGATCCGCGGGCGATCGGGCGTGAGGGCCCGGTCCCGGTGGGCCTTGACCGCGTCCACGCTGATCATGTGCAGCAGGTCGTCGTCGGAGAGGATCGAGATCTTCGACACTTCGTGCGAGGTGCGGAAGCCGTCGAAGAAGTGCAGGAAGGGGATGCGGCTGCGCAGCGTGGCCGCGTGCGCGATGCAGGCCATGTCGTGGGCTTCCTGCACCGATCCGGAGCAGAGCAGGGCGAAACCCACCTGGCGACAGGCCATCACGTCCGAGTGGTCTCCGAAGATCGACAGGGCGTGCGTGGCCAGCGTGCGTGCGGTCACGTGCATGCAGAAGGGGGTCAGCTCGCCGGCAATCTTGTACATGTTGGGGATCATCAGGAGCAGGCCCTGCGAGGCGGTGAAGGTGGTGGTGAGGGCCCCGGCCTGCAGGGCACCGTGGACGGCGCCGGCCGCCCCGCCCTCCGACTGCATCTCGGTGACCTGCGGGATGGTGCCCCAGATATTGCGCATCTGCCGCGACGCCCACTCGTCGGACAGCTCGCCCATTGGCGAGGAGGGCGTAATCGGGTAAATCGCGATCACCTCGCTGGTGCGGTAGGCCACGGAAGCGGCGGCCTCGTTCCCGTCCACAGTCATGATTCTCTGGGCCTGAGCCATCGGTTCAATCTCCTGTCGTCCGGCGCCTGGTCCGCGGCCGCTGGCCGCCCGGAGGCGCCTGGTGTCGTCCCGGCTACAGTTCGGATGGTACCCGCCTCCCCTGTCTCACCCCGGGGCGGGCATTCGGGTGCTACCATCGGTTAGCGGCAAGTCAGCGGCATTGTGCCATGCGTTCGACCCGCTGACAAGTCGCCGATCGCATTTTGGGGTATCTTCTTCCGGGCGCCTGTGTCGTGTTTGGCCCACCGCGCCACAGCGGGGATCGGGGGTCAGGGGTCGGGGATCGGAAAGGGAGGGCGGCCGGGGACGCAAGTCCCCGGGCTAACGGGGATCGGGGATCGGCAACGAGCCCCCAAGCGCCAGCGCGGGGTTCCGGGATCCGGGGACCGGGAACGATCCTGGCTCCCGCACCCGGGGACTTGCGTCCCCGGCTCCAACCTTCAGCCTCCAACCTTCAGCCTCCAACCTTCTGCCCTCAGCCTTGGGGCCTCAGCCTTCGGCCCTCGCACCTGCAACTGAGTCTTATTCGCAAGTACGCCCGGCTCCGCAGTTCCTCGCGCAACTCCCGCCTCAGTCAACACGAGGTTCAATTACCGCGTAATATGACCACATGATTGCTCGACTGATTACCGAGCACATCCACCTACACTGCGCTGGCCCGGGACCTGCCCTGCAGGCTCTCAACCTTCCGCACCGAGCATGGGGCGGAGGTGGATTCATTGAGTGATAAGCCTGTTCCCCGCGTTGAATCTCGCGGTCGGGAGGGCTACATTCCGGTGGTGCTGCTGCGTGACTGAACACCCACGCCGGACGGTGAGGCGGCGTGGAAGGGGTACCCCGATGGACTACGAACATTGGCCCTACCTGGGCGTGTTCCTCATCCTGATCTGCACCGGGCTGGGGTTGCCCATGCCCGAGGATGTGCCGCTGCTGACGGCGGGCTACCTCTGCCACGCCGGCTTCGCTCGCGTCCCGCTCATGATCGCCGTCGCCCTGGTCGGCGTGCTGGGCAGCGACCTGGCCCTCTTCGCCATCGGGCGGCGGTTCGGGCACCGCGTCGTCGAGCACCGCATCGTCCGCCGCCTCGTGCACCCCTCGCGCCTGCTGCTGGCCGAGCAGCTCTTCGCCCGCCACGGCAACAAGATCATCTTTGCCGGCCGGTTCATGCCCGGGCCCCGACCGATGATCTTCGTCGCCTCCGGCGTGCTCAAGGTCCCCGTGCTGACCTTCCTCGTTGCCGACGGCCTCGCCGCCGCCATCAGCGTCCCGGCCTTCATCATGCTCGGCTGGTTCTTCGGCGAGAACCTCGCCGACATCCAGGGCGGCGTCCGCAGCGCCACCCACACCATCGTCATCGCCGTCGCCCTGGCCGCCCTGATCGCCGGCGGCATCTACTGGCACATCCGCCGCCGCAGCAGCGTGGTCAAGGCCGGCCTCGACCCCCGCATCGCCCCTGAAACCCTCGCCCAACTGCCCCCCGGCGCCCAGGTGCCCCCGCAGCCCCAGAAGCCTCCAACCGAAGATTAGCCCCCCAGTTGCATTCTGCAACCGGAGGGAATGGAGAATGAGGAATGGAGAATTGAGAAAAGGCCACCATCCATACCTGGAGCAGTTCAGTCCCGTTTTTCGGTCATCCCTGGCGGTGGACGGAGCGACCGACGTGTGGGGAGAGAGAGGCGGGCGGGTCTGAAAGATGGTGGCTTGTCAAGCCCCAGATCGGGAGGTAGCATCATTCCGCAGTGGGCTGGGGTCGCTTGGCGACACCCGGTGCCGTGTTGGTGGGAGCGACTACCCGGTCCTTGCTAACGCAGCGTGAAGGAGCAACTCATGTTGAACGGTGTCTCGTTCGTCTGTTGTCTGGCATTGCTGGCTGCCGTCACCGGCTGTGGAGAGATCGTAACAGCCGTCAAAGTCTACACGATGATCGAGGAACACAAGGAGCACAAAGAAGACCGCAGAGAAGCCAACCGCCCCAAACACCTGCAGCAGCGGGATTTCGATGAGCTTGCCCAGCGACTGGCCGCGACAATCTCCAGGGAGTTGCCGATCGAGGAGTCCATCGCTCGATACATCGAGAAGAACGACGCACGCATGGTGCTGGTCCGGGGCGAGGTCAACAATCGCGCCGAATACACGGACTTGGATGTAGTCGAAGGGCTTATGTCCACAGTGCTCGTCAATTTGCAGAATGACGATGAGTTTACGAAGTACTTCGATATCGTGGAGAGTCGAGCCAAGTCAATCAGGCTGCTGGAACAATCGGAGGGCAGGGACTCCGGGGTCATCGACGAGGAGGGTTCAGAGCCGCTGCGCTTCGGACCGCCGGCCATTTGCACACTGGAGCTTGAGTTCTTTGATTTCGATAAGCGGGGCGAGACCACCTGGAAGGCCCATATCAAGGTGTGGCGACCTTACACTCGGCGCAGCGTGCTGAATCGTGAACTGAGAGCCCCGTTGCCCGCAACACAGCCCGCAGCCGAACACAGTTGACCTTCCGCCGCGCGAGGGATGATCATGTTTCGAAAGCCTCTGTTCGCACAACTGATGCTGTTGGCAGCAATCGTTCCCGTCTACGGGCAGTCCCGCCAGACGCCGCCCAAGCCGCCCGGGCGGCACGCCGACGAAGCGGTCGAGGACGCGGCCCGAGAAAAGCAGCAGGATCTGCAGAAGGCAGTGGAGCGAGCGTATCGAGCCTGGGCGGCGGCGGAAGAACCGCGCCTCATTCTGCTTTGCGGCATGCCCTGGAGCCTTGCCGAGCATGTCGGCGTGCGCAGGGTCGATGTCAGCGTCAATGGCCCGACCCCCGATGGTCAAAACACGACGATCGACCCCACGCCGGCTCAGGGCAACACGTCGCCGGTTCGCATCCAGGGGTCGTTATCTCCATTCCGCCATATTGGCACGGATCTGACCTTCCGTGACCATTACGGTTTCACCCAGGGCCTGACCAGCCAGATTGAGAAGAACTTCCGGAGGGGCAAGATCGACAATTGGGTCGATGCGGATGCGCTGATTGAGCACCGTGCCCGGCTCGTCACGGCCCTCCAACAAGCCAATGAACGCGATGCGCTGGCGAGCATCTTCGCCGAATCTGCGGCCGCGCTGGCCTTGTACATTCGGGTGGACCCGGTCGTAGCTGACGCGGATACGGACCCGAAGGACGGTCCGAAAGTCCGCGTTATCGTGCAGATCAAGCAACCGGAGAGCGGCGCGTCCATCTATGCAGATACATTCACTGGTTCGCTGGGCTCGGCGCCGCAGTTCGTCGCCCAGTACGGCGACCGCCTCACCGCCAGCCTCGCCGAGGGGCTGGCCGACTATTTCGAGCAACGTGAAAGCGGCCAACGCTACCGAGTCAAAATCGCCGGGGCTCAGCCGGGGCAATGCCTCACAATCAAGGAAGTGTGCAAAGCCCAGATACCGGCCATCAAGCTCTTTCGGATCGATCGTGATGCTCCGCCCGCGGGCGGCATGGCCGATCTGGAGATTCGTTACGCGGGCGACGCCTTCGGACTCGTGGCCGCGCTGCAACGGACTCTGGCCCAGCAGCTTGGACTCGAGGTCGGCGTGACCGATGCTGTGGCTGGCGCGTTGACCCTGACCTTGCGTGCATTGCCTGAAACCCCGGTGGAAACGAACACCCGCTGGCAGACCCTGTACAATGCCAATGCCCCGGGTCATGCGGAGGCGCTCGCCGAATTGAAGGCGAAGTACGTGACTGAGGGCCGACCCAGTATTGCGGTCATCATCAACCGAGAGCTATCTGACGCCGAGAAGCGAGGCGTGAGCGACGCGGCTCTGAAGCAAGCGCAGTTGGATCCGGCCACGGCCAGGGCCGGGCGATTGGTTGTCTGGGCCCCGCCGCCCGGCGATGCCAGTCCGGACCGTGCAGCGCTGGACACGGCCAAGGCCCAGAATCTTTTGACCGGGGAGTTGCTCAACCAATACGACTTCGTGGTCCGAGATGCCCAGATGGCCAGGAAGCTGCTCTCCGAAGCAGCCAGCCGGGAAGGCGATCTTTTTGAGGATCATCAACTGCAATCGCTGATCACTCGACTGCAGGGCGTCGATTTGGCCGTCCGGGGCCTGGGGATTAAGGTGGACGAAGGCCAACCGCACTACGAGTACACGTTTGACGTGGTGAACTGCTCGAACGGCAATATCCTGGCGACGGCCAGCGAGTCCATTGATGCCCGCGCCTTCGTTGATGGTGCCGACCCCCTGGCCCGCCTGACCAGGCAGGTCGCGGCCAAGCTTGCCGATCAACTGCTCGGGCGATGGAGTCCGCCGCGCCGCTTCCACGTGATCGTGCAAAATGCGCGCTCCCAGGCCAATGTGTTCGCGGTGATGGACGCCTTCGAGAGCCAGCTTCAGCCCAAGGTAGGCCGCACGGATTTCGTCAGCCATAGTACCGGTCCTCAGTCCGGCGTGGGTGAGTTTTACGTGGAGTGGAACGGTGATTACCGCTCGCTGGTAGAGGCCGTACAAGCCAAGACGGGCGTCCTGACATTCGATCTCGAGGCCAGGAATACCGACAGCAGCACGCTGGCCGTTCGCATCAAGGAGGGTCTGGCTTCGGCCGTCCCCTGAGACCGAATTGGAAATCTGCCCCTTGCCGAAGCGGCCACTCAGGGTGAGGAACGCGTGGCGGTTTGCGTCAGCCGTTCCACGACCCGTTGCAGACCTTTCGCTCGCGCCAAATCCATGGGCGTCTGGCCATCGCGATTTCGTATTCCCGCATCGGCCCCGGCGTCAAGCAGGATGTCCACCGTCGCATCCAGTTCAGGATCCTGCGATCGAACGGCGTTCTCCAGGGCCAGGAACAGCGGTGTGGCTCCCTGGGGCGTGCGCGGGTCAACCGACGCCGGGGGATTCCCGTGCAGCAGCGCGCGCGCCTCCGCTGACGCATGGTAGAAAGCGGCCGTATGTAGCGGTGTCCATCCCTTCTGATTGACCGCCTCGACGTCGGCGCCGTGGCCGAGCAACAGCGGGATACTGGCGGCTCCGTGACCGCTGGCGGCGGCGAGATGCAGTGCCGTGCTGTTGTCGGAGGTCTTCAGGCTCGGATCGGCTTGGGCCTCCAGAAGCTGTTTGACGACGGCGTGCTTGCCGCGGAAGACCGCCACGTGCAACGCCGTCTGGTTCTCCTTCCCCGAGCGGGCATTGACCCTCGCTCCTGCCTTGAGCAGACCTTCCGTCACGCCGGCGGATCCATGAAAGGCCGCCCAATACAGTGGCGGGTGGCCTTCGATACTCATGCTATCCAGGTCCACCGCGGACAGGAGGGGAGCGAGAGCGGCCCCGTCGTCCTCCTGGAGGGCGCGTCCGAGCTTCGCTTGGACCGCTGGGCTGGCCGGCACGAGCGGGGAGAGCAGCTCCGGTTGCGCTGTCGCGCCATTGCCGCCGCGGCCGCCACCCGCAGGCTGCGATTGTGAGGTGGGCGAGGAGGCCGTGGATTGCGCAACTCCGTTACCCGCCGTGCGATTGACTGCAAGCCACACCATTGCGCCCACCGACACCAAGGCCAGGCCGCCCAGCGCAACCAGCACGGGAACTGGCTTTCGCGTTGAACGAATTCCCTTGATGGCCTCTTGCGGAGCATGCTGGGGGTCGAACGGCGAATGGGCGATGAAATGCTTGACGCTGCCCGTCAACTTATCCAGGTGCGCGGCCAGTGGCGGCGTCATCGCGTCCAGCCAATGCTTTGCACCCGTGTAGTATCGCAGTTCGTCCGAAACGAGCGCATCCTCGATCTTAAAGGGAATGATTACCAGCCGCGATTCCACGGCCAGGTTGACTTCATTGAGGACGTGTTGCGACGTGTTGGCGTGAGCGGAGAATACAAGCACCATCACCCGGCAAGACCGAACCGCATCCGCGATCTGGGCGGGCCAGTTCCCACCGCCCACAAGATCGCGCGGAGCGATCCAACAACGCACTCCAGCCGATTCGAGCCGTGCGCAAATGGCATCCGCCGTTGGCTTGTCGCTAACCGAGTGGCTGATGAAAACATCATAAGGCATGATCGGGCAGTATACCGGTCGGCCAACGCTCTGAACAGGCGGTGGCATTCGTCCACAGGGCCGGCGGCTGGTTCCAGAGTGCTCGCTCCGCACTCACCATCCAGGCTGCCTGCTCACACCACTCGGGGCGCACAGCTTCGCCTGCGCACGGCTGAACTGGTATAATCGCCACGACTTCTGGCGTCCAGAGCCGCGGGCGAGGAGTCCGCTATCCTGTTGCCGCAAGCGCGTTGGCCGGCCAGGCCGCCTCGTGATTGGCTCAGCGTGGTGAACCGGGCGGACACGGGGGCGGGGGCGGAACTGGATGCGCTGCGTCAGTGCGTGATCCGCGGGCGGCCGTTCGGCGGGCCGACCTGGACGGCTCGGGCGGTCGGACGGCTGGGACTGGAGAACACGCTGCGTCCACGGGGCCGCCCACGAAAGCCCGCAAGGACAAAGGCGGCGGAATAATGGTGCAAACCAACAACCGAACTGTCCGGTTTTGCGGCCCCCTACGATAACCGGAACATCGAGCTAGCTGCCCAGGCCAGGAACAGAACGTGGACGCGATTCTCTTCAGTGCTGATCCAGGATTAGTCAAGTTTGATGATGCCATGCGGCATTTGGCGGACCACGAGCAACTCTACTGGGAGGTGGGCTTCAAGATCAAACGAGACAAGTTCAGCTATCCCATGCTCGGCTACATCCATGTCTGTGGCGGGCAGGTCGAGTACGTCGCGACCATTCAGGACATCCTGCCGTTTTCACCTGCCCATTACGAGTACAAGGAGTCGGGCGCCCAGATTAAGCCGCTCCTTTGGCTGCAGGAATGGGCCGAGAACATCAATAATTGCCGGTCGCGCCGATGGAAGAATGCGTTGGTGATTACGCGCCTGGAGCCGTTCTCTTACAACACTTATACCCTCCACCAGTATGACGGACGGCCAGTAACGAAGGCTCCACAGAATTACACTCGGGTCCGGGTGTCCGGGCATGTGCACCGGATCGCGGCGGGGCCACCCCGAGAGTCTGCATCGCCGTCGCAGCCTTCCGGTGTACGGTTGAATCACGTTTCGCCTCTTGCCGAGCGTAACCTTGAGGATTTTGTCATAGGTCAGCTTGAAGCCATTGAGCCCGGCCTGAGACTGGTAAGTCGGCAGTTGAGCACCCCTGCCGGGCGACTCGATATCCTGTGCCAAGACAACCAAGGCTGGTACGTGGTCGTCGAATTGAAACGGGATCAGGGATCGGACAGAGTCGTTGGCCAGACATTGCGATATATGGGCTGGGCTCAAGAGCATTACGCCACGGAGAACGTCCGCGGTATTATCGTGGTCGGCAGAAAGGACTTGGCATTGACGTACGCGGCCAAGGCCGTCAGGAATATCCAGGTGAAGGAGTTCACACTGAGTATCGTCTAGCCGGGCCCACATCCCCTGGCCGGGTGTGGGGGTCACGTTGACATTCCCTCTTTTATCGGCGCGCCTGGAGAAAGGTTGGTGAAAAGTCAACGCGACCCCTTTTCCGTGGTGCAGCCTGTGGCGGCGGGGCGGACGCGTCGAAAGGCCTCGCCTCTGTGTTCCTCGGCGACCTCTGCGGTAGAACGAAGAGGTTTGAACCGCAGAGGGCGGAGAGGGCCGCGGAGGATGGATGCAGGGTGAAAGGGAGTCGCGTTGGAAATGGAGCTTATGGCATGAAGACCCGACGGGAGTTTTTGCAGGCGGCAACGATCTGTGCCGGCGGAGCGCTCACGGCACGGGCTGAGCAGCAGGCGATGCGGGGCGAAGACGCCGGTCTTTCCTGCGACGTTCTCGTGTGCGGGGGCGGACCGTCGGGCGTGGCGGCGGCGGTGACGGCTGCGCGGCAGGGGGCGAAGGTCCTGCTCGTCGAACGCTACGGACGCCTCGGGGGAATGGCCGTTCATGCCCTGGTGGGGCCGCTCATGGGCCATGCCCGCAGCCCCTATGTTGACGAAGTCCTCCAGCGCATCGGAGGAAGGGAACCGGATCCCGATCGGCTTGACCTCGAGTACGCAGCGATGCTGCACGAGGCTGGGGCGGATTTATTGTTACATGCGTGGGCCGCCGACGCCATCGTCCGGGACGGGCGCGTCGACGGCGTGCGACTCGTGACGAAGGAGGGATTCGTCGGTGTCCGTGCGAAGGTTACCGTCGATGCCACAGGAGATGGTGATGTAGCGGCCCGAGCGGGCGCGGCGTTCGAGCAAGGTCGCCCGGGAGACGGCCTGATGCAGCCGGGCTCCATTATGTTTCGCGTCGGCGGGGTGGATCCAGAGACGGCCATTCTGTGCGGCAGCGAAGAGGCGGCACTTGAAGTGCGCACGACGGAAGGGACCTGGCATGAAGTCGTCAGCCGGGCCGCCGCGGCCGGTGAGTTCCCATCCGAGATCGGGGTCGTACGGCTGTATCGTTCCCACCGTGACGGCGAGCGAATCGTCAACGCCACGCAAGTGAACCGTGTGGATGGGACGCACGCTGCCGACCTGACGCGTGCCGAGCTTGAAGGTCGTCGGCAGGCTTACCTTGTACTGGAATTCCTTCGCCGGCATGGACCCGGATACCGGCACGCGTACATCTCGGCCATGCCGGCGACCATCGGTATTCGCGAGACCAGGCGCGTTCTCGGTGTCGATCGCCTCACGCGCGAAGACGTCCTCCAGGGGCGGCAACGACCCGACGCCGTGGTGCGATCCGCGGATTTCGTCATCGACATCCATAACCCAACGGGGCCGGGCCAGGCGGAGAATTTCGCCGTCGGAGTAAAACCCTACGACATTCCCTACGGATGTCTCGTGCCCCGCGAGATCGACGGCCTGCTTGTGGCCGGCCGCTGCATCAGCGGCAGCCACGATGCCCACGCGTCCTACCGCGTGCAATGCATCGCCATGGCGATCGGCGCCGCGGCTGGTGCGGCGGCAGGGCTGGCTGCGACCAAGCGAGTACGGCCAAGGGATCTGGAGGTTTCGTTGATCCAGGAAGCCCTGTGGTGATGAAACGCCAAGAGAGTAAAGGGGTCGCGTTGCCCCCAGCGTTCGATTGCGCGACGCGGGAAAAGTGGGAAGTGAGAAGTGAGAAGTGAGAAGTGAGAAACTGTGTCTCCCGTGGATGCCGGCGAACCTCACTGGCGGTGAGGTGGGGCGGCAGGCATGGAAGGTGGCTTTTTCTCAATTCTCCATTCTTCATTCCCTCCGGTTGCGGAATGCAACTGGGGGGTTAACTTCCCCTCGTTGACGCGGCAACGCAACCCCGAGGCCGGAGCCCGGGCTCACGAAGGATTTGAACCACCAGGACACCAAGGCACCAGGACGGAAGATCAGCGAGAATCGAGCGTGCGACTGCTTGGCCGGGCTACATTCTTCGTGCCGTAGCCGTTCATGGAAACTGGAGCAATGCGAGATCCTGTGCACAGGCTGCCTCATCATGCGTTGCGCCTGTTGGGAATCATCCTGCTGATTCTCGCGGGATTGGGTCTGTGGTACAACACAATTGTCCTGCTGACTCCGTTCGCGCCGGACCCGAGCGCGCCGTATTTCCGGCATGCCTTCTATTCCATGGCAGCGATTTGTATTGCCTGCTACGTCGCCCTGCTGCTGATCGCGGTCCAGCTCATCCGTCTCAGAACATGGTGGTTCAGGGCGCTCGTCAGCGTGGTCGTTTTCGAAGTTGTGTACTTCTTCGGAATCGGCATCCTCTCGTTCAGCGCCTTCTGGTGGAGTCCCGAGTTGGCCCTTAGCCTTGGGGCCGCGCTCGGCGTTGCCAACGGCGGCTTGATGTTCCAGTTCATCATTCTGTTTCCCATTTGGGGGCCGTTGTGGGGACGCTGGGCTACAAAGGCCATTGATACTCCTCCAGCAAGGCCTGACAGCACGTATCCCGAACCAGAGATTGACCGCCTGAGCGATTGGGGGTGGGCAGTCGTCAATTTCGCGATCCTGTTTGCGCTGATGATTCTTCTGCTCGGTCTGGTTATGGCTCGTCTGCCTTCCCCAAGCGGCTTTTCCTACTCCATGCCGTGGCTTGCCGTCGCGTTTGTGCTCAGCACAGCCAATGCCCTCAAGTCGATCAAGCATCGCAGGCTGCGCCGCAGGAGGAATATCGAGGCACTGCGTCGCGACCGCCGGGCAAAAGGACTGTGCCCCAGGTGTACATACAACCTCACCGGCAATGCCTCGGGCGTTTGTCCCGAATGCGGCGAGGTTGTCGATCCGATCAGCCCCGCGTCCCCGCTCCGGCCAGAAGCAGGAGTCACCGTTCACGAGTCGAGCCCCCAAGAGTAATCGTTGCACAAGGAGTGAACGGAGGAAACAGAGTAACTGCTCACGGGCTTGCCTTTGCGATCGGATGCGCCTCGGCGTGAGCTGTTTCTTTGTCCGAAGAACAAGTTGGTGCATTTCTGCAATGCGGGGGATGGGTCAGGGGCATGGTTCGTTTATGCTGGAACGTCCGTGCACTGGTGGGCTCATCTCCGGGCCGTGCTGATCGGCGTGCATGGGCGCTTATCGGCTGCTCGTGATCTCCCTGGAGCTGGCGGGCGGTGAAAGAAAACGCCGATATACGCTGATAAACGGTGAGGGAAGGCGCAGGGATTGCATGCGCTGACTGCCCTTGCCCCCATCCGACGTGGAAGTCGGTTGCAACATTGGAGAACGGCATGAGTACAAGAGTCCTCGCTGTGTCCTGCTGTGTGCTGTCCGGGGCCCTCGTACTGAAGGGGCGGTCCCCGTCTGCCGACAGCCGGCCCGCGCTGGTGTTCGTCGAAAACGAACTCATACGCGTCGGCATCCACCTCGACTGGGGCGGGGCGATCACGCATGTCTCGCAACCCGGCGGTCCGAACCTGATCAACTCCCACGATCTGGGCCGGCAAATCCAGCAGTCGTACTACTCCGGGCCGGGCAACTACCAACGCGAAGGCAAACGCAAGAGCCCGCACTGGGCGGGTTTCCCATGGAACCCGATCCAGACCGGCGACGCCTTCCACAACGGATCCCGGGTGCTCGATCACCGGGTCCGTGACGGGGAACTGTATGTGAAGACGGTGCCGATGCTCTGGCCGATGGAGAACGACCCCGGCGAGTGCGTCATGGAGACCTGGATTACCCTGTCGGCGGATGCACCGAGATTCGCCTACCGTGCCCGCCTGACCAACTCCCGCGAAGACAAGACCCAGTATCCCGGCATGAGCCAGGAGGTGCCCGCGGTCTATGTGAACGGGCCTTGGCACAAACTGATGACCTACCAGGGGAACAAGCCGTTCACCGGCGAGGAGCCGAGCGAAGTGCGCAACGACCACCGAGAACCCTGGCCGTGGGTCAACATCCTGGCGACGGAGGGCTGGGCGGCCCTGGTGAACGACGCCGGTACCGGCATCGGGGTGTGCGTGCCGACGGCGATGGAGTTTCACGGCGGGTTCCATGGCCAACGCGGCAGCGGCGACGAGAAGTCCGCCAATACGGGCTACATGTCCCCGATCGCCACCGAGATCCTCGATCACAACATCGTGTACGAATACGCCTGCACGTTCGTCCTGGGCGGTATCGAGGAGATTCGGGCGGAGGCCCGGCGCGCGGCCTCGCCGAAGCCGCCGGCATGGAGCTTCGACCGCGCGAGGCAGGGCTGGCATTACGAGAACGGCCGGGACAGCGGCTACCCGATGACGGGTCGGGGCTTGACGATCCAAGCCGTGGACGCCGCCCGACCGGTGCGGATGATCGGCCCGATGACTTTCTGGCGAGCGGAGGCCGCTCCACGCCTCACCGTGCGAATCTCCGCGGACACCGCCGGCAGCATGACGGTGTTCTGGCGCGGCATGCCGCCGGATAAGGCTTCGACCAGGCCCAGCGAATGGGGTGCCTGGCGGAAGAGCTGGTGGGATAAAGAGCGGTCCGCTACCGTCGCAATCCCGGCAGGCGACAAGAACCGGTTGACCGTGAACCTCGCCGAAGTACCGACGTACGCGGGCGGCATGACCGGCTTGGCGCTCGAGGTCCCGGACGGTGTGACCGTTCACGACATACGTCTCGTCGGCGAATAGAAACAGGAAGCCTGCCGGGCTCATTGCGGAGCATCCGCGCACGCACGGATAGCCCGGATTATTCACGATTGAAATCAAACCACGGATGAACACGGATGAACACGGATGAAACAAGAGATCGGTGCCAAACACAGCGCGCCGCGGGATCAGGATGCGATCTGATCTCCAACTTCTGTTTCTTATCAGTGTTTATCTGTGTTCATCTGTGGTTCCGATGAATAATTTGGGATAAACCCGTGAGCCCGCTTGATCGACGCGACGTGAATCGGCGAGTTGCCATTTACCCGGCAGCCATGCGGAAGAAAGGAACCACCAGATACCGATTGAACCGGGGACCTTTAACCCGTAGGCTGATAGGTGGTTGCCCCGGCGGTGGTGGCTCGACCGGGCCGGCGGGGATGACGTAATTCAGGCGCGGCCGCGACTACCGATGTGAACGATGGACCTGGATGCGGCGTTGAATCTGGTGGCGGTGCAGGGGGCGGCCCTGCGAGAGAGCTTCTGTTTGCCGTGGAGCGAGCAGGTGCAGCAGGCGGTGTGCGCGCTGCGGTTTCGGCGGCAGGCGGACGAGGCGGGGCGGCCGGTGCAGCTTGCGGCGGTCGTCGGCGGGGCGTCGTCGGGCAAGAGTACGGTCTTCAATAACCTGCTCGGCGGGCATCGGGTGAGCATGGTCACCATGCGCAGCCATGCCACCCGCGGGCTGATCGTGGCGGCACACGAGCGACAAGCCGAGCGGCTCGACCGCTGGCTTGACCATCACCGGACGCTGCTGCCCACGCTCGGCCGCCGGGCCGGTCAACGCGACGTCGACCTGCAGGGCGAACCCGAGACGGCGACCGTCGTTCAGCACGATCGTGCGGGCCTGGAAGACACGCTGCTGATCGACACGCCTGATTTCACCTCGAACACCGCGGAGCGCGAGGGCGACGTCACGCTGTCGCTGTTGCCGTGGTTCGACCGGCTGGTGGTCATTGTGGATCACGAGCGGTGGTTCGACCGGCAGGTGGTGGACCAGTTGGCCGTGCTGGCCGAGCGGTTCGCCCAGGCGCGGATGGTGGTGTTCAACCGGACGGCGGAGCATCCGCTGGCCGACGCCGACCGGGAGCGGCTCGAGGAGCAGGCCCGGCATCTCGGCGCGCGGCCGGTCTGCATTCTGGAGTATCAGCGTGGCCGTGGGTTCCGGCGGTTGGAGCCGCGGGCGCTGCAGGAGGTGCTGGCGTTCCTGGGTGAACCGGCCCCGCCGCGTGATGCGGCTCTGCGGGCGGAGATCAAGACGCAGGCGACGGGGGTGCTGAGTGCCAATCGTGTTCGCGAGGAGGGGCTTGGTAAGCTGGAAGGTGTGCTGGCGAGCGCGGCGAAGCGCTGCGTGCCGACGAGTCGCTGGGACTGCGTGACCGCCCTGATGACGCCTGAGGAGCGGGAGCACCTGGGGCTGGTGTCGCGGGTGCTGGGGGTCATCCAGATGCGGGAATGGCTGGGTCGTCAGCGGCGGTGGATCGAGCAGGCCATGCCGCGCTGGCCCTGGTCGGGGAAGCGCGAGATCGCGGTGCCTCCCGCGTCGCCATCCAAGGATCATCCGGAGGCCACGCGCGAGCAGCGCGGCCGGGACTGGCTCACCGCTCAATGCGAGCGGCAGATTCAGACGCTCAAGGCGGAGGTGGCGGCGAGCGACTTCTGGGAGGAGCTGCGGCTCAGTGGGTGCGCGGGAAACGCTTTCGGAGCTGCGACCGCCAGGGAGCGATCGGTCGGGGCAGAGAAGAACCGCTCCCTTACGGTCGCGGCTCTGAAAGATGCGGCTCTGAAAGATGCGGCTCTGAACGGCGCGGATCTGGATGGGGGCGTGCTCGAGCCCGTGCGGGCGCGGGCGGACGAGGCGGTGACGCGCCTGGCCAACGCATTGGATGCGTGGGACGCCAAGGTTCGCGACGAGTGCACCGGGGTATCGCCCCGGCTGGCGGCCACGCTGGGTATGACCATTCTGGCCGGGGCGGCGATTCTGGTGGCCGTGCCTGGTCCGGTGGCCGCGTTGACGCCGGTGATCGCGGCCGGGGCGTTGAAGGCGGGCCTGGCCAAGCTGGCGGCGGCGGGCGTGTTCGGTGCGGTGTCGGGCCGGCCGATGGCCCGGCTGGCCGAGATCATCCGCGAGAAGTTGCTGGCCAGCCCCGAGTTCAACACAGTCCGCGACGCGGCGGAGGACATGCGGCTGTTGATTGTGGAACACGCCCGGCTGGTTGCGGACCGGCTGGGCCAGGAGGCCCGCGGGTATACGTTGACAGCGGACCACCCGCTGCGGCAGGCCCTGGAGGTTCTGTGCCGAAGGGAGGGCCGATCGGCATGAACCGGACCGCGGACATACCGAGGAGTGACGGGCCACTGGCGGCGGCGAGCAGTGAGCTGGAGCGGATCAACACCGAGTTGGCGGCGTTGTTCGCCCGCGATCCGGTGAAGCTGGCCGGCGGGGCGGATGAGGCGCGCGCGGATCCGCTGGTGGTGTGCGGCCTGCTCGGCGGCAAGGACGTGGGCAAGTCGACGCTGATCAACACGCTGGCCGGCCGGGAGATCTCCGTCGATCGCGAGGAGGTCGGCGCGGGCACCTCGCGGCCGCTGGTCTACGTGCATGAGAAGATGAGCGCTACCGCCCAGGCCAGGCTGGCCCGCGTCGGTGACGGGCTCGAGTTGCGTTTCGTCACGCACGCCGCGGACGCGGTCGGCAACATGGTCCTCGTGGACCTCCCCGACTTTGACAGCGACTTCATGCAGCATCAGGCGATCGTCGAGGCGATGGTGCCGCATCTGGACCGCGTCGTGTGGGTGGCCACGCCGCGCAAGATCGCCGACCGGGCCTGGGTCGCCTTTGCCGACGACGTGGTCAAGGCGGACACCAACGTGTACTTCGCGCTCAACAAGTGCGATGAATTGCTGGCGGACGAGGAGGGATGGTCGGCTGCGACGGGCGGGCCGGGCGTCCAGCGCGAGGCGGCGGAGTTCTACCGGCGGCAGGGGCAGTGGGCCCAGGACGTACTGGCGGCGGCCGGGCACGCGGTGGCCGGCGAACGGCTCTTCCTGATGGCGGCGAAGTACCCGCAACCGGAGACGTTCCTCGAGCGTGTGGGGAGGATCTGGGACGACGCCGATTGGCGTCACTACGGCGGCGACCGGCCGGTGGTGGCGGCGATCGGCAGGCGGCTGGCCGAGGACGTGGGGCGCCTTCGCGAATGCGTGCTCGGGCGGCTGGACGACAACGAGATTGCCGAGGTCAAGGAGCGGAATCTGCGCGCGCAGATCCGCCGCAACGCGCTGCGCATCCGCGAGGCCTACGAGGTGGACCATTGGCTGGGGCAGCTCGAATCGGCCATGGCGGGTGAGTACCGGCAGGCGATGCTCAACGATGCGTTCGGGCCGGAGTACTGTCGGGCGGTGGCGACGTCGCTGCTGCGCACGCGGCGATCGGACATCGAGCTGGCCGACGAGGTGATGGACGTTCGCGCAGGTCGTTGGCCGCTGCTGAGCGTGCTGTACTGGCTGAGCCGGTGGCTGATCCGTCGGGTCGGCCGGTCGCTGTCGCCGGGGGCGGGACAGTCAGGCGCGGGGCCGGCGGAGAGCTTCCGCTTCCGCAGTCGGGGCTTGGCCGATCGCGTGGAGTCGCTGGTCCATCGGCTGCGGACGGAGCACTCGGCCGTCGTACGGCACATGGGCTTGCAGGAGCGGTTTCCCGACCCGGTCGAACTGGCCGGGCGGATGGAGTCTGAGCTGGCCGAGCTCCCGCGCAAGGGCGACGAGGAGGTGATCGAGCGGTTGACGGTCGGATACCGCCCCGGCCTGCTGAGGCGGACGCTCGTGTGGGTGGTGTTGCTGTGGTTCCCGTTCGTCCAGCCGGTGGCCGAGGGCATGCTGGAGATGCTGTCGGCGGGCACGCGGATCACCGCCTGGGTGCACGGCCTGTACCGGGTGGTGTGGGCCCTCGGGGCGACGCAACTGCTGAAGGGCTTCGCCCTGGTGGTGCTCGTCTACGCGGCCTGTCTGGCCGCCATCTATGCCCGCTGCGTGCGGGACGTGCAGGCGCTGCGGCGCCACGGCTCGGAAGGCGCGGCTACCGGTTTCGAGCGGGCCGACAGCCGGCAGGAAGCCAGGCCCCTGGCGGAGGCGATCGATCACTACCTCTTGACGGAAGCCGGGGGCGCGACGTTCCGGCCATTCGAAACCAGCGCGACCCAGCTCGGCCTCCTGGCCCGGCGTCTCGAAGACCTCAGTGGGTGAAGACCGCAAGCTGCGAGCACAGCGCACGATCCAGCTTGCCTCTTCGCGAGCGAAACGATCACACCATTGATACACGGTCCCCAAGCTGATGAGCGGACCGTTACGGCCAGACCTTGACGCGCGGAGTTGTGTCGGCGAGGTTTTCGAAAGGCCCGGGCGTGGGGTTGGATTCATTCCGCGGTTTGCCGAAGTAGTCGGTATTGACGCGAATCGGGGTGCCGTCCGGGCGTTCATAGGGCAGGCCGGGGATGGCGGCTTTGCCGAGCAGGTCGGTGGTCACCAGCGGACGCGTGGCAGCGGGCAGGTCGCTGCCGAGTGCCCATTCGAGGTGCCAGCCGTCGGGACCTTCCGTCAGCCTGGGGACCGGGACCGGCTCCGACTTGACCACCGGGCTCGTCTCATGCTTGGACGGCGCGGCCTCGTTCAGGAAGACGTTGCCCGCCATCCACATGGGCAGGTGGGCGGCGTCATACTCGGCCAGGCCGCCGGCTCCCACGAAGATGTTGTTATAGAAACGATCGTCGCCGCCCGGGATCTTGTGGAGCCCCGCGACCTCGGTCGAGTGCGCTTTGTGGAAGGGCGTTTCACGGCCCAGTTCGGGCCGCAGCAGGACGCGCCCGGCAATCAGGTTATGGGCGTAGGCTGCGCCCTGCGACATGTCGAGTATGGCCGTCGGGGAGAGGAAGAGGTTGTTGTCCACCAGGAACGGCCCGTGGTTGACTTCGACGAACAGATCCCCGCTGGCGTCGTTCTCGTGCAGCAGGTTGCGTGTGACGCGCGTCCCCTGGGCCATCCAGTCCAGCCAGATCCCCAGGCAGGTGCGGTAGATGTGATTGCCGGTAATCTGGACGTCGATCGCGGCGTGGAGTTTGATGCCCGCCATCTCCGCGCCGGTGAACAGCCGCCGCACGTGAATGTCGTGGATGGTATTGCCGGTGATGACGCTGAACACGGGGCCCAGGCTGCCGACGATGCCCGCCTGCTCGCAATGCGAGACGGTATTGTTGCGGACGAGGTGGTGGCCGATCGTCTCCCTGTTCCAGCCGTTGGCCAGGCCCCGCTCGATGGTCAGGACGTAGCCCTCCGCGGTATTGGACGACGTGTTGTCCCACTGGTCGCCGTGCTTGCCCAGGGCGATGCCGACGCAGGTCGAGTAGCTGACGTCGTTGTTCTCGATGATCCAGCCCTTGCTCCAGTGGGTGCCGATGAGGCCGATCTGCTCGGCGGTGGGCGGCGCCCAGGGGGTGGCGGCGTGGCACATGGTGAAGCCGCGCACGGTGATGTAGTTCCGGCCCGGCTTGTCGGGGTAGAAGACCGCCCGGCGGACGTTGATCTCGACCTGCTTCTCGTTCGGGTCGACGCCGTGGAACTGTGCCCAGATGGTGGTGTTCGCGTCGTCAACCTTGGCGAACCAGAGCTGCGGGTTCAAGGTCGGGTTGGCCTTGCCATCGGATCGGCGGTCTTTGAAGGCCAGGCACAGCGTTTTGACGCCGCTGACCGGCTTGAGCTCGACATGCAGGGAGGTCCAGGACTGCCACCCGCCGGTGTGGGGGACCGTACAGGAGCCGAGCAGTTCGCCGTCGGGCGCATCCAGGCGGAACTCGATGATGCCGCCGGCCGTGGCGGAGGCCACGCGGGCTTCCAGTTGCTCCGTGCGTTGCCCGAAGTCCACCTGCTCGTAGCGGGTCCAGTCGCCGTGCTCGATCCAGCCGATGCAATCGCCGCCTTCCGAGGCCGGGGCGGTCTGAATGCCGTGCTGGGCCGCGAAGCCTGATGCCGCGATGCGCCGTCCGCCCTCGGCGTCGCCGCCGAGCCGCAGCCAGGCCACGTTCAGCAGCGTCCCTCCCCCGGCGGTGCTGAACCACGACGGGATGGTTCCCGCGGGCATCAGCACCTCATCCAAGGTGACCGCCTCGGTCAGCCAGTCGCCGTTGAGATAGACGGCCCCGGTGTGATGTTCGCGGCCGCGACCGTTAAACCAGTCGCCGTGGATGAGATCGCCGTATGGGTTGAACTCGCCAAAGAACGAGTTGGGCAGCACCACCTTCCAGGTATCGTGCTGCACCTTCGTCCAGCCGGTGACGATTTCCGAGCCCTTGATTTCGACTTTCGCACCCGGGGCTGCCTGGTAGACGATGCGCTTCGCGTCGGACTCGCCGCCGCGCGGCGGATTGATGCGTTCGCGGTAGACGCCTTGGTGCACGGTGATCGTATCGCCCGGTTGGGCGAGCACGGCGGCCCGCTGAATCGTACGCAGCGGTGCCGCTGGTGTGCCGGGGTTGGAGTCCGTCCCGTTGACGGCCACATGCAACTCCGCGGCCCGAATGACGCCGGTGAGCACGAGGAGACCGGTGACACTGATGAGGAGGCTTTTCATGCGATTCTTCCCTTTCATGATGGCTGGTTGACGTGGCCGAGGCCCACTTGGCCACGATCGAAACACGGGCGCGGCCTGGTTCGGCCCTACACCCGCATCGTGCGCCCATCCCACGGGAGCGCCGCGGATTGTACCCCGCCGCACCCGTTCGTGGAATCCCCCCCAGTTGAGACCACAGCATGGGGGCCCGTGACAGATTGGGCGGGCGGGTGGCCCATCCTTGCGCAGCAAGGGTGGGCTGGCGATGATCGAACGC
>CAZEEJ010000044.1:0-32807 GCA_964511155.1 uncultured Planctomycetales bacterium
GGTGACCTTGCTACACCCCATGCCCCAAGCCATCGAGGTGATGATGGCCGCCAGAAACAGACGCTGAGCCGATCTCATTGATGGTCTCCTCCTCTCTTGCCTGTGCCGATCAAAGTGGAAAGAGGCTACCGAGCATGGTCTGGTAGCCTCTCTCCATTTTACCCATCGTCACGTCGAGAACCACACGTCAGTAGACGTGCGTACTCTCGGTTTCCTGCACCGGACTGGACAGCATGTCGCTGGTCAGCACGGTCGTGAACCGCACGTCGGCCGCCTTGTTTCCTTTGACCACGACGCGGTAGACCGCCTTGGCCTTGGGAGCCAGCGCCGGCAGAGGCGCGAACTTCACGGTCTTCCCCTCGGCTGTGAACTTCGTGGGGCCTTCCGCGGAGACGAAGTCCAATTCGGCCGGCAGCAGGCACTCAATACGGATGTTGTTGTCGTCGGCGGTGCCCTGATTGGTCACCGTGATGGTGTATACCTCTTCGGCGCCGACCTCAATCGGGTCAGCCTGGTCGACCGTTTCCAGCAGGATGGCCGGGACGCCCCTCACTTCCGTACTCGCCGACGCCTGGGCATTCGCACAGTAGGCGGTAACAACCGCGTCATCCTTGATTGTACCCGCCCTCTGGCCTACGAACGACACATCGACGTTCTTGGATGCCCCTGGAGCGAGGGTGCCCAGATTCCACGTGACCTTGCCGTTTGCAAACTGCCCGCCATCGCTGGCTTTCACGAACTCGCCAACACCGGAAACGGTGTCCACAAGCACGGTATCTCTTGCTGGAGCATCCCCCGTGTTGCTCACCGTAATTCTGTACTCGGCGGGCCGACCGATATACCGCATTTCAGGGCCGGTTTTGCTGAGCGTCAGCACCGGTTTACGCACCACCGTCTCCGCGCTGGCCTTGGCGGTGAGTCCGCCGGGCTCCGAGGCGGTCGCCTCGTTGACAAAGCTCCCCGTGTTGGCGGATTTGGCCTGGAAGGAGAACTCCCGAGATTCGCCCGGCTTCAAGGTACCGGCCTCAAAGCTGACGGTACCCTTGCCATCGCCCGTCTGCCAACCCTGCGGAAGCGTATCCGTCACTTTCACGCCTTCGACGGAACCGGTGCCCGTGTTCGTCACCACGATGGTCACGGGGATCATGTCGCACACCAGAACCTCCGCGGGCGCGGTCTTGGCGAGCTTGAGCTCCGGCTCCACGATGTTCATTGAGGAGCAGGTGCTGGTCTTGAACGCCACGGTTGTGCAGTAGGACAACTCTCCCACGCTGTTGGACACCCCGCTGATCTTGATGACCTGCACGGCCCTGGGGCCCAGTTGTGCCAGCGTCCAGCTTGCCGTCTCCCCCTCCGGGCTGGTCGGTTTGGGAGTGATTGAGTCCACCTTGAACCCGCTCGGGAGCGTGTTGGTGACGACAAGCTCAGGCAAGTTCGCATCCGTGAGGTTTCGAACCTGGACCTCATATGTGAACGGTACATTGGCGCGCATCTGGGCGGGGCCGAGGTGCTGAATGAGAAGGATGCTGGTGCTTCGCTCTCCCGTCGGAAACGCCAATTCGCCCCTCACCGTGCCAGCGGCGGGCGCGGACGCGTCCTGGCCGGCAGCCCAAGGGGCCCACAGGGCCGACAGACCGATCATCAGAAGCAGCGATCCCATTCGTGTGCGAGGCGAGGTCATCATCTGAAGTCTCCTTTTCTCAATCTTGCCGGTTGTTCACTCCGGCTTCTGCCATCCTGCCAAAGCAGTCTCTGTTTTGGCCGTGTGTTCCTGGGATTCCGTTCATTCCCCTCAACGCACGCGGAGGACGCCGCGCTGGAGATGAAAGGGATCCTCTACGCCGTCACGCGGGTGCAGAGGTCACCGACAGGCCCAGGCGTTCATGTGTCAGCCCGTACCAACACGCGCACCCCGACCCGTAACCGGTGTCGGGCATCGGTCACCCATCCGCACCGCACACAATCCCTACACGCCGCGTGCCATAGGCCAAGTCTCATCACCATCCCTCTCCCCGGTGTGTGCCCGGAGACCGAGAGCCATTTTCCGCCGGGAACCGCGGCCATGTCTCATGAACGTATCACAACTGTCTCGCCTGAGACGGCGGCGGCGACCGAGCATGAACACCAGCTTCTCATGGGCATTCGCGTGGCTCTCTCCTGGAACGCCGCCCACGGAATCGACGTGGCCCGGACCGTACCCGTCGCGGGGCTTACCGCCGGATGCCCATGTGCCCCGGCTGGAGAGGCACACTACCGTACGGGGTCTGGATCGCGCCCGAGCATATCATGCTGGGGTCGCCGAGACTTCTGCCCTGGACCAATTGCAGGAGGGCCCCCGCCGCGGCGATCTCGCCGGCCAGCGAGAGCTTGCCGGTCGACCGGGCGGCCAGTTGGCCGGCCGTTGCCGCTCGGACATTGGCTACCTGGACGTCCCCCAGGACCAGGTTGTAACCCACATTCGCCAGCCCGACGCCGCAGATGTTGGGATTGTGCACATCGACCTCTAACACGACCTTTGCCGCGCTGAGGGAAACGTCCGCGAAGGAGACGCGCGGGGATGAGAACGATGGTGGACGCAGGATTGGCAGCTTGCCTCGGTGCTCCAGGGGAACGTCCCAGGGATAGTCAAGCGCCGTGACGATGATGGCCCCGTGAAGCCGGTAGGGAATCTCCTCGGCGTTTTGAAGTTTGGCATAAGCTCCCCACAGCTTGGCATAGTCCATCCGAACTGGAAGCGGCATGGTGCCCTCGCCCCCGGCCGGCAGGTCGATTTCGGTCGGCTGTTCCGACTGCATGAATTCGGTGTCGGCGATGTCGATCCCGTATCGGAACTTCGGTGACTTCAGCCGAACCGGGTAAGGGTTGTAGACGACGACGTCGAAGACCACACCCACACCGCTGAAATCAATGCTGCTGATCCGAACATTCACGGCGCGGACTTCAGGCCGTCGTACGCTCGAACATCCCATTGCCAGGCAGATCGGGAACAGCACGGCCACGCCGACGAGTTTGTGTGTCATCATCGATCTTCCCTCCAGGGGGCGTTGGTCAACCCCGTGCTTGATGCATCTTAGCGGCAAAAAGCAGGTGCGGAGCCCGCGGAGCCCACCCACTCCGCCGCGGTCCAATCCGATCATCGACGCCTTCGCACGGGCTGTGTGGCCGGGGCCTTCTGCACAGCCTCCGCCGGGCGGGAGGACAGAAACTGGCTTACCTCCCGCTCCTTCAGCCATTGTCGAACCTGAACCTCAACGGGTGCACCGGCGGCCCAACCCTTGGGCGTCAGGTTCGGTGTCTTGGCCAGCAACCTCAGGACGTCCTGGGCGTCCTTCTCGCAAGAGCAGGGGCCCACGAGAGCAACCTTGTGCTGAGCCCTCGGGTTGTGGAACGGCACAAACCAGAGATACTCGTCCGAGCTCACTCGTTTCGGCAAGCCCGTTTCTTCGGTCACCGCCGCTTGAGCCTCCTCGAGCCGCGAGAACGGGCCAAGCAGAATCGGCAATCGGTCGGGGGCCGTGGTCTTGACAAAATAATAGGGGACTGGCACCGGCACTGTCGCCAGAGGCGGCATGATTTCCGCCATTCTTAGCGGCGGAACGGTGCGCCAGACCTTGGCCACCAGTTCGCCGCTAGCCATATACACCGCAACTTCCGCGATGGCCGGCGGGGCATTGGGCGGCACGCCCAGCTCGCGGACGGGGATCGACACGCGTAGGTCCTTGAACGTCTGCGGGGACTGAAGAACCATGATCGTTGTTGTCGCGGCCACGGTCCCATCGGCGCCTTGGTACCGCCCATCACGCGAGCGAAGCGGAGCCCGGTCGCGGTCAAAAAGCCGCACCCGATAGATGAGCTGCTGCCCCTTGAGATGCTTTGCCTCCAGCGTGGAGACGAAGGACAGCGCGGTCAGACGCCTTTCCTCCCTGACGTCCTCACAACGCGAGACGAGAAACGTAGCCTTCGGCGAAACGCACCCTGCCGTACAGCTCAGCGTCCCGACGACGAGCAGGAGCGACAACTGTCTGGGTGCATTCATTTCGCGCCCGTCCCGTCACGTCTTCACAAGCAAGCGGGGTGCCACCACGATGGTATGGCACCCCGCTCTCTCATCCATGAGCCCTCGCGATCAGTAGATGTGCGTGCTCTCGGTTTCTTCAACCGGGGCAGTGAGCATATCACTGGTCATCGAGGTCTTGAAACGCACGTCGCCGACGGCCGTACTCTTGACGACCACGCGGTAAGCCACCTTTGCTTTAGGAGCCAAGCTTGGCAGTGGGGCAAACCTGATGGTCCTGCCGGTAAGCGTCCCCTTGGTCGGCCCGTCGCTGGACACAAGCTCCTGCTGCTCGGGCAACTCGCAGACGATCACAATGTTCGAGTCATCCGCGGTACCCTGGTTGGTGATTTCGATCGTGTAGGTCGTCGTCCCGCCCACCTCGATCGGATCCGGGTTATCCACAACCTCCAGCAGGATCGCCGGGACGCCCTTGATGGGAGTCGCCGCGTCCGCGGTGGCTTGTGCACAGAACGCCTGGGCAGTCGCGGTATTCCGGATCTCGCCGCGCTGCGTTGCCTTCAAGGTGATCGTGACCTTCCGGGAGGCCTTGGGCTCAAGTGTCCCCATGTTCCAGGTGACCTTGCCGTTGGCGAACTGGCCTCCGTCACTGGCCTCCACGAAGGTTGCCCCCGCCGGCACCGGGTCGGTCAGCACAGTGTCGCGGGCGGGTGCATCACCGGTATTGGTCACGGTGATCTCGAAGGGCACCGGACGACCGATGAATCGCTCCTTCGGGCCGGTCTTTGTCACTGCCAGTACCGGCTGACGCACCACTGTCGAGCAGCTCGCCTCGGCGGTGAGCCCTCGGTCGGCCGTCGCCGTTGCCTTGTTGTCGTATCGACCGGGCTTGGAGGCCTTGACATTCACCGTATACCGCTGGGATTGACCGGCATTCAGGTTCCCAACCTTGATCGTGATCACCTTCTTGCCGTCCTCAGTTGCCAACCCATCAGGAAGTGGATCGTTGATGGTCACGTTTGTGGCCGGGCCGTCACCCTTGTTCGTGACCACCAGCGTGTACGGAATCAGTTCGCAGATCACGACCTCGCCCGGACACTGCTTCTCAAGCGCCAGCGACGGTGCGGTCACCACCGTGTCCGCACAATCGCGACCCGACAGGCCCTGAGCGGCCGTTACTTCGGCGCAGTTGCTGAACTTCCCGGTCCGAGTCGCCTTGACCTGGACGGCGAGGGCCGATTGCGCACCCGCGGCCATCGTGCCCAACGACCAAGTCAACGTCTTGCCGCTTACCCGAGCTTCCGGCCGACTGGACACGTACTCGATACCGTCCGGCAGCGTGTCCGTCACCACCACTTCATTCGCGGGCACCTGCGAGAGGCTCGACACCACGATGTTGTACGTGAACTCATCATTCACCATCGCCGTCGGCGGCGCTGATTTCTTGATGCCGATCTGGGGCGCGATCCAGATCTTCTGGGTCGCCCCGGTGGCGATCAGGACAGCCGGCTTGCAGCACTGCAGGTTGTCCGGACGGATAATCTCAATCGCCACGTCGTTGGTACCGGCTTCAGGCCTGGCTTGATTGAGTGTGACCGTCGCAAGGCCCTGCGCATTGGTCCTCACCGAGGCAGTCGTGTTCCCGCCGGGATCGAACGTGCCCGCCGGCCCACCGGTGATCGTGTAGTTGACCACGTAGTCAGCCAACGGCGAACCATCGGAGTACTTCATGACCTTGGTGACAAACTGGTGCGGTGTCCCGGTCGGGTTAGTCGCCGCCGCAGGCCACTCCCATGCCACGTCGTACCAGTGCTTCACGGCGAAAACCTTATGCTTCTCCCATCCGTAGATCGCCGGCGCGTAGGCCACAATATGCGTATCGCCCTCCACGGGAGACGTGATCACACACCAGGTCTGACCCGGTGCAAGGTGTATGTCGTCCGATGGGTCGTCATTCCCGCGGTCCAGGACGTGGTTGAAGTTATTGGTGTGGGAAACCGCAAAGTGGTTATCGACCTTATATCCCCGACTCGCCCGGATCCCGCTCTCGTCAACTTCGACGATGTCTCCGACGCTGCCGTTGGAGATGATCCACTCCACGCGTCGATTGGGCAGCGGCTTCCCGTCATGGTCCTTGACCGTCGCAACAAGAATGTGTTGCGTTCGGACGGGATTGACGTCCGCGAGAGGCTCCAGCTCAATCGTGGCTGCATAGGGATCCCAATTGCTGTGGTAGCCGCCCTCCGGGGGCTTGGGATGCGTGGGTATGATATCACCCGTGGCCGGCCAAGTGAATGAATGCGGCATCGACTCGCGACATCCGCAAGCGCCGGCCCCCAGCATGAGCAGCAACATTGTACTGGCGATTGTCTTTCGATATGTGGCGTTCATGAGGTCGACCTCCTGGTAGTGCTCCATAGCGGAACAACGAGTCCCTGGTCCTTGCCTATATACGTAGCCCCGATCTCCACTCACCATCGGAGAATCGGGGGAGCCGAATCCACTGTCTGACACTTCTGAGGCGCAGCCCAATACGGGTATCGCTCCTCACTGTTTTATGTGCCCGACGCACATGGTACGCGCCCTGAAGCTCACACGCCAGAGCCATGACGCCGATTTTTTGGGTGGCTCGCAATTATTCCCAAGCCATCAAATGCCGTGCCGCGCCAATAGATCTATCGGCAAGACCGGCTCCCCGCCAGAGAATCACCGGTGGCGAGGAAGGTTGTTGCAGCCTCAATCGGTACGGAAGCGTGCGCGATCATCTCCGGAATCTCAATAGCGCCTCAGTTGTGTCTCGCAAGCGCCTCACGTGAGACACTCAGACATCCTCCCCACGCACGGGAATCCCGAACTCCTTCAGCCGCCGATAGAGCGTCGCTCGGCTTATCCCAAGCAATCGGGCCGCCAATGTGCGGTTACCTCTCGACGCCGCCATGGCTGCCTGGAAACGCCCCTTGGGGGTCTGTACAGCCCCACTGCACGGAGCCGTGCACACCATCCCGGATGTCCGTATCTCCTGTGGAAAGTCGGCCGGGGTAATGACCGACCCGACACAGCGCAAGGCTGCGGATTCGATCACGCTTTGCAGTTCCGTCATGTTGCCCGGCCACTGGTAACCAAGCAGCATCCCCATCGCTTCGTCGCTCAGAACCGGGGGCGGCTTGTCCGGCAACAGGCGGCACTGCCGCAAATGGAAGGCTGTGATCGAAGGAATATCAATCAACTGTTCCCGCAGGGGCGGCAGGGAAATATGGGCCACCCGGATTCTGTACAGCAGGTCGTCGTGGAATCGGCCTTCAGCAACTGCGTGCACCAGATTGAACCGCGTGGCGCAGATGAACCTGATGCTTACCCGCTGGGGTCGAGAGTGGCCTATTCGGTTGATCTCTTGCGTTTTCAACACCCTGGCCAACTGGATCTGGAAACCATACGGCACATCACGGATTTCCTCGAAGAAAACCGTCCCGCCATCAGCGGACTCGAACAGCCCCGCCTGGCTCTCCGTGGCGCTGGTGACGGCTCTTGGCTCATACCCGAAGAATCGGTTTGCCAGGGCTGATTCCGGCAGGGCAGCCCATGGTACGACAATGAAGGGCTGATGACGCCGCGGACTGAGCCCATGTATCTCCTGTGCAACGAAGTCCACCGCCGTGCCGGGCTCGCCCTCAATGAGAACCGGGACGTCTACTCCGGCCAGATTCCGGATGCTTTCCATCACCGACTGCATGCCGGGAAGGCCGCGCAGAAGGTCGTTCAATTCGCCTGTTCCGGACAAGTCGGAGCGAAGCCGATCCGTACCGCTGGGGAATGGAGTGGCGTTTTCGTCCGAATTAGCCATAGAACCTGGATCCCACACAGCGCTCATCATGGCCTTGCGTATTGAGGGGCATACGTCTGGCTTGCTGCCCCGCCCCCCAATGGCCACTGGAGCCGGTGTCTCCTCGGGGAAACTCCCGGTCTGATCGGTGGCCTTCCCCATCGCCTTCGGTGCTCCCGCGGCCAATACAACTCCTCACCCATGCTGCCGACAGCAGGTGACCTCTGAAGCAAGAGCACGGACAGCAACCTCTCGGGTTGCGGAAAGCGTGTTGCCCGGGCCAGCTCCCTCGTGCTCACCTATCATCTTCCGTGCCAACCATCGCCCAACAAGAACCTCATTGCGAGAGCGAGCATTGTGGAATGGCGGGCCAACCGGTGAACATCACCGGTACGGCAACCCCAAAGCCCAACCACGTGAGACCTGCCGCGTCTCACGGGTGTCTCAGGAGTGTGTCGCCGGAGACGGCGTTGACTCACAGGACGCTATCCGGGCAGACCCGCAGTTCTTGAAGGCGGCGGTAGAATGTAGCTCGGCTGATCCCGAGCAAACGAGCGGCGGTCGTGCGACGACCGCTCGCGGCGCGCAGCGCGGCCAGCAAACGGGCTCTCGGATCCTCCGGCGAGGCCGTTGCCGAGGAATCCAGGGTGCGAGGGGCGAGCAGTTCCGGCGGCAGCGCCTCGACCTGAATCACTGGGCCCTTCGATGCGATACAGGCCGATTCGATTGCGCTCTGCACTTCACGCACGTTACCCGGCCAATCATATTCCACCAGCTTTCGCATGGCCTCGTCGCTCACCGATAACGGCGGCTTGTTGATCCGTTGCGCCGTCTCTCTCAAGAACACATCGACCAGCACGGGGATATCGTCCCGACGGTCACGCAGCGGAGGGATCGTGATGCGGGCGACACGGATCCGATAGAGCAGATCCTTTCGGAACTTGCCGATCCGGACAAGTTCGTCCAGGTCCTGATGGGTGGCGGCAATGACTCGAACATCAATCCGGCGGGGCGTGGACTCACCGAGCCGGGTGATCTCCCTCTCCTGGAGTACCCGGAGCAGATTGGTCTGCATACCCAGCGGGAGATCGCCGATCTCATCTAAAAACACCGTTCCGCCGTTGGCTGTCTCGAATACCCCCCGATGGTCGGCGACCGCGCCGGTAAAGGCGCCCCGCTTATGGCCAAAAAGCTGGCTGCCGATCAACGACTCGGTCAGCCCCGCGCAGTTGACGGGGATACAGGCTCTGTTGGATCGCGGTCCTGCAGCATGGATGGCCTGGGCAACCCGCTCCTTGCCCGTACCCGTTTCGCCCTCGATCAGTACGGTGGCGCCAACCGCCGCCAGGTCCAGGATCTGCTGGTGGATCGACTGCAGGGCCAAGCTTCCGCCATCGAGATGCCGCGCGCCCTGGCCCTTGTTCACTTTGCGGCGCAAATCGTGCATCTCGGTCAGATCCTGGAAAAAGCAGATTTTTCGTGCTCCATCCCGCGGATCGTCGAGAATGTCCACCTCCATTAAGCGCTGATGACCCTCCTCCGGGCCAACGCGAACGTGGAGCTTGGATCTCTCGTCACGTGGGCGCGCCGCCATGGCCTTGAGCGCTGCCTTCTCCGCCGGCTGGAAAGGACACATCTCCGTCCAATGGCCCCCCATGGCGCTCTCCGCCGTGCGGCCCAGGGAATGCTCGCAACTCTTGTTTGCATACGTCACGCGGCCCTCGTGATCCGTCAGCACGATTGCCTGCGGTAACTGATCGAGGATCAACAGGAGATCCTCGTGGTGCTTCCTCATGGCACGGGCGATGCCCGCCCGCTTTGCCTCGGCACGTTTGTGCTCGGTGATGTCTCTGGAAATCCCCATGACCCCCACGGGATTGCCCTGTGCGTCGCACAACAAGGAAGCTTCGAGCTGCGCGATAAAGGTCGCACCACTCTTGGTCCGATGGACGATCTCGCCTTCAAACAGCCCCGTGCTCTGGATGCTCTCGTGAACTCTGCAAGCTTCCTCCGGTTTCGCGTAGAGCATCTGGACAGGCCGGCCGATCACCTCATCTGCGGAGTAACCCATCGCCCTTTCGGCAGCCGGATTGAAGACCATGATCCGGCGATCCTGGTTGGACGAGATGATGATGTCCGGCGAGCTATCGAGCACACTGTGAAAGTAGTCGCTCGTTCGCTTCAGAGCGGCCTCGTCTCGCTTGCGCTCGCTCTGGTCAACATGGATTCCCACAATCCGGGTAACCGGACCGGTCGCCTCGCGTCGGACGGGAAAGCCCCGCGAAAGAATCTCCAGGTAATGGCCGCCTTTGTGCCGGAGGCGAAACTCCATGTGGTATTCGCGCCCGTTTCGCCTGACGGCTTCGACGATCTCGAGTGCCCTCGTCTTGTCCTCGGGGTGCAGAAGCCGCTTCCAGGCACTGACGTGCTGCTCGAGTTCGCCTTCGGTGTAACCGAGCATCGCCTGGTAACTGGGAGAGTACCAAACGGCATCCGTCTCCAGGTTCCAGTCCCAGACTCCGTCCCGGGTAGCGCGAAGGGCGAGGGTCAGCCGTTCCTCGCTTTCTTGCAGAGCCCGGGCGATCCTGGAGTGGGCCAGCGCGTAGCGGACAGACCACTCCAATCTTGCCGGCGTGAGCTGTCGCTTGTCCAGACAATCCCAGACACCCACCGCCGCGGCTTGGGCCTCGAAATCCACGTTGTCCCGGCCAACGAGAAGGATGATCGGAGCGGTGTGCCCCCTCGCCCGGGCAGTTTTGACGATCTTGAGCGCTTCCTCCCCGCAGGTCTGACAGTCGATCAGGCAGACATCATGGCCGTTCCTTGCCAAGCGGTCAGCGGCATCCTGCAAGACGCCGGCGTATTCGAGGACCAGCCCTGTCTTCTGAACGTCGACTGCCATGTCGCCGGCGAGGATGTTCGCCCCATCACCCACCCAAAGTAGCCTTGCTTGTTGTGGTCGCATAGTTCATGTTACCTGCGGACATCCTCCATGACGTCGGTTGTGATTAGTGGTTGTGTCCACGGTGGCTCCTGCCCGATCTACGACCGCTGGGCGTACTCCAACCGACACGCTGGATTGCGTGCAGAATCAGCTTCTGAGGTACCGAGCAAACCTGCTTCCCTGTCTGCACCGAACCGCTGCAAAACTTCCGCCTCCCGAGTCCGTGCTCCCGCTGAGAAAGAAGTTCTCGGCGGCAGCGCGTGTACCCGGATTAAGACTTATTGCGTTTGCCAGTCCATCGCTGGTCGGCCAGACGCCCACAGGTATCCTGTACGTTCCGCAGTCACACGGCAGCCTCGGGGGAGATGATGCTGCACTGACTGATCCGCGCAACCAGCCGAAGCTGCGTCGAACGTTCTGGGGAGACAGTTGTCTCAAGCCATTGCCCTATTATTGGCCGTCTACAGCCATCTGTCCAGCCAATCCTCGCCAACAGCCGAAAATTCTCGCTTCGCTTGGCAGGTAGACGGCCTTTTTGGCGCCCATTTGCTGATCCTGTTGTCGCGAACAGCCACTTGCGGGGTGCCCCATATTGCGATCGCAGGGCAGACAAGGGGCCTGCATTAGGCAACGGCACCTGAGACAACACTCGGCGAAATGGCACTGGGGCAGCGTTTCGGCGGGAAGACCAAGGCGCGGATAACCGAGGGGGTCGCCACGGAGTTGGCAGCCTGCGGAGCTGCCGTCCATGCGTTGGTTCACCGGCCTGGCCCGTTTCACGCTGGGGGCGAAAGGGGCAGCAGGCCAACTACCGAGCCCGACACGGCGGAGAACGCCTTAGAGTGCGTCCTAAGACCCTGTAGCGGCGGCCCCCCGTGGCCGCCGGGCACCGGCGAGACGCCGGTGCCACACCGGTTTCAGGCTGCACTCTTATCAGTTCCTCGGCACAAGCGACTTGGCGTTCTCGGCGAGCTTGGCCGCATCCAAGGCATTTCGGGCCGCGGCGATGCGCTCCGGCAGAGGCGCGGGAAGCGTGTTGATTCTGGCCTCGAGGCTGGCCAACAGCTTCTCGGCATCCCCGAGTTTCCCGTCCTTTATCGCCTGCATGAGCTTGTCGAGTTGGGACTGGGCCTCTTTGGCAGCCTTTTCTTTGATCAGGGCGGCGGCTTGGTCTGCTTCCGCCCCCGCCTCGGGCTTGGCGACGGGCTCGAGCGCGGCGGCGCCATCGGAGGCTGATTCCTGAGCCTGCTCCTCAATCTGAGCCGCGGGCTCTGACGGCCCTCCGGTGATGCCATCGGCTTCCGGGGATCCCGGGGGCGATGCGGGGATCCTGATGTTCGCGGCGTCGCCTTCGCCCGATGGCGGCACGGACTTCTCGGTTTCTTTGCTGCAGCCGACGAGCAGGGTCGAGGAGAGGAGGATGGCGGCCAAGCTGTTCAGGTATCGCATGGTTCTTCCTTTCTGAGAAGAGCAGAGGGCTTAGGGGCTGCGGAGATGAGGAGTCTGTTCCACATGCTTCGGCCCCGCTGTTTGCTGCTTCATCAAGTTGCCACTCGCGTCCACGCTCCATCAGTAGATGTGCGTGCTCTCGGTTTCCTCCACAGGGGTAGCCAGCATGTCACTGGTCAGCGAGGTCTTAAACCGCACATCGCCCGTCGCCGTCCCCTTCACCACCACATGGAAGACCGCCTTGGCCTTGGGCGCCAAAACGGGCAGAGGCGCAAAGGTGATGATGTTGCCATCCAGGGTATACCTGGTCGGCCCCTCGGCGGAAACAAAACTCAACTCCGCCGGGAGGGTGCACTGGATACGAACGTTGGTGTCGTCGGCCGTACCCTGGTTGATGACCGTGATCACGTAGGTTTCATTTGCCGCGACCTCAATGGGATCAGCCACATCGACCACCTCCAGGAGAATCGCCGCAACGCCCTTGACCTCGGTGCTCGCCTGAGCTCTGGCGTCCGCACAATAGGCGGTGACCACGGCCTCATCCGCTATTCTCCCCACCCTCCGGCCGACGAGCACGACTTCCACCGTCTTGGACGCGCCCGGCGCCAGCGTCCCCAGGGCCCATGTCACCTTGCCCTCCGCGAACTGCCCGTTGCCGCTGGCCTTGACGAACTCCCCAACACCCGAAATGGTATCCACCAGGATGACATCCCTCGCCGGTACGTCTCCCGTGTTCGCCACGGTCAGGGTGTACTCGGCGGGCCGGCCGATGAACCGCGTGTCAGGTCCGCGCTTGCTTAGGGTCAGTGTGGGCTTGCGCACCGTAGCCTCGGCGCTGGCCTTGGCCGTCATGCCCCCGGATTCCGTCGCGGTGGCCTCGTTTGTGAAAACGCCGGTACGTCCGGACCTGGCCTGAAAAGTAAAACCCTGAGACTCCCCGGGCCTCAGCGTGCCGACGTTAAACGCGACGATTCCCGTACCCGTATCCGTCTGCCAGCCTTCCGGAAGCGGGTCGGTGATTCGCACACCCTGCATCGTGCCGGTGCCGGTGTTGGTCACCACCAGTTTGACGGGGATCGGATCGCAGACCATGACTTCGGTGGGCACGATCTTGGTCAGCACCAGTTTCGGTTCAACCACACGCGTGGTCGCGCAAAGGCCGGCATTGAATGTAACCGTCGCGCACCAGGTCAGTTCATCCGGGCGATCGGTCGAGCCAAGGACTCGAATCACGGCTCGGCCTCCGGCGGGAAACGCCCTATAGCGCCAAACAGCCGCGTTGCCTTCCCGGCTTGTCGGCTCTGGCGTAATCGTTACAGATTTGAAAGCCGCAGGAAGCTGCTCGGTCAACACGATGTCGTCCAGCGTCGAGTGGGTCAGGTTCGTGAGTGTGATGTCATAGCCGAAGGTGGTGCCTCGACGGATCTCGACCGGAGCGGCTCGCTCCAGCAGGATGATACTCGTGGCCCGGTCACCCGTAGGGAACGCCTTCTCAACGCGAGCGACCGCAGCCTCACTCGGTGCCGAGGAGATCCCTGCTTCCGTGGCCCCGGTGGGCGTCGTATTCTGAGGTGGGGCCTGGGCACTGGCAATCTGGATCAGTACCAACACCAGAAGGGCCATCACTCGTCGGCCCGCCAATACGCTGGACTGTGAAACCATGTGACCAACCATCCTTCCTGAGAGCAGATCCCGCAGCAACAGTCTCAGCTTGCCGTCGACTGCCGCGGGGCTTCCGAGGCATGGACGTGTGTTCCCTGTGACCCTACGCCTGCCCGGGGGCGTCACGAGCAGGGCGCAAAAGACCGTTTGCCGTCATGACGCCCGCGCGAGGACGTCAACTCGTCCGGCGGATGACCCGCTGCCAACTGCAGGCCCCGGAAGCCGTGGCATGGAGCCTGAGCCTGCACGGCCGAGGCCGGTTCCTCGGGCAGAAGTTCTTCATCTTCCGTGCCAATTGGCCCCAAGCCAGCAATTCCCGAACCACCGGGGCTTGCCGGCAAGGGGGGGGCCAAGCAAGGTGAGTGTGACACCGGGGCAAAGCCCCAAGTGTCTCAGAAGTGTCTCAGACGCGCAACACGCGAGACATTGTCGGCTCAGACGGCCCGGCCCTGGCGGGTAGAGCGTGTGGGCGGAGTCGGGTTAGGTCCCGGCCATGATCGCCCGCAACACTCGACGCTGGGGCAAGCCCCGGGGAATGCGACGCAATGTTCGCTTCTCGGCGGGCGTCAGATGCTGTTTGACGAACAGATCACGGCGGTTCAACAGATCGGCGCCCTGCCTGCCGACCCGGCTCAGCGAAAGCCTGATCATCAATCAGCGCAGTTCGGGTTGCCGAGGATGCCTTCGCCGCTCATGCAGCCCCGAAGCTTGACGCGGTCGCTCTGATCGACGTCGCCGTCGCCGTCCAGGTCGGCCGTCTCGCAGCCGGTGACCGGCGTCAGCCCAGGGCCGCGGAAGCAGGCCTGGAGGAAGGCGTAGTCATCCAGATCCACGTCCCCGTCGTGGTTGAAATCGCCGGGCACGATCACCGGCACCACCTGCACGGTCACCGTCAGCACACGGGTGCCGTTCGAGGACGACGGGGCGGTGACGGTCACGAGGGCCTCGTGGACCCCTGGCGTCAGCGTGCTGGTCAGCAGGGCCAACCCGATCGGTTTCTTGTCCTCCGGACCGGCGGTGATACCGTTGTTCGGCCAGACCTCGATCCAGCTCTTGTTGCTCGCTACGGTGAAGGGCATGTCCCCGGGGAAGGCGTTCCAAACATCGAAGTACTCGATGGGCAGCGAGTTGCCCATCTCGACCAACCGCGAGAGGGTGTTCGTCGAGATGGCGATGAACGGCGTCTGGGCATTGAGTACCAGGTCGTAGCGGACCACGTCGCCGGCCTTGATGATCGCCCCCTGCTTGGTGACCGAGGTTCCCGGGATGCTGGCCGTGATGTTATAGGAAGTCCCGGCGGCGCTGGCCGGCACCAGTGTCGTCACGTAGTACCCGTTGCCGTCCGTGTACACCGCCGGCCGCGCGCCCACCTGCACGGTCGCGTTGTCCACCCAGTCGCTGGTGTCCCAATTCTTGACCCGGCCCCAGACCGTGCCCTCGGTGGCCGTCGCCGGGTTCCGCCACGGCATCGCCGGCGTCGCCACCGTCGAGGTGTACAGGTTGGCCGCCACGTACGAGTACCAGGCCCAGTCGTTCACCCAGCCGGCATTGCAGGTCTCGCTGCTGACCCGCGGCGCATAGTAAGAGTAGTTCACGACGCCGTCGGCACCACTGTTGAGCGCATAGCTCATCTGGGTGATGCTGTTGGCAAAGGTATTCTTGTAATTCGCCTGGCCGCAGAACGTGTGGCGATTGTACTTCCAGGTGTTCGCCGCGTTAACCCACCCGCGGTACCAACTGTCCTCGGGTGGGCAGTGCTCCTCCTTGTAGTTCATCGGACAGGCGGCGTCGAGCCAACCCTGCTGCATCCAGAGCTGCCAGTTCTGGAACCGGGCATAGGCGGCGGAACTCGAGAACTGGGCGGGCGCACCGCCGGTGGCGAACACGGACGCGCTGAATCGGACCGGCTGCTGCGGGTTGGTCTTGATGGAGGCGATCTCTGCCCGGCAGCGGCGAACCAGCTCATCGATCTCCCGCCGACGGAAGTCGTTCCATGCGCCGTTGGAGTCCGCCGGCACGCCCACGTAGTTGTAGATCCGCTGGAACCGCTTGAGGCCCGAGTTGAAGTAGTTGTTGTCCGAGGGGTAGCCGGCATTCGGCGTCGTGTACCGAATATAATCCCAGTGAATCCCGTCGACGGGGTAGTTGGTGACGAGTTCCCGGACGATGCTGATCAGGTACTCCTGGGCGTCAGGCGATCCGGGGTCCAACATGTAGAAGTCATCCGTCAGGGCCAGCCCCCCACCCCCGGGGTACGGCACCGCGATCCAATGCGGGTTGTTGGTGAGGATGGTGTTGCCGGTCGGCGGCCAGCTCGTGGAGACCCGGAAGGGAAGCAGCCAGGCGTGGGCCTCGATACCGTTGGCGTGGGCCCGCTGGCACAGATAGGCCAGCGGATCGATACCGCCGCTAATATCCGTCGCCTTAGGCACAATGCTTGAGTTCCAGTAGGCCCCGCGCGAGCTGCCGCTGCCATGGTAAGGCAGAACCTGCGCGACGATGGCGTTATAGCGCCCCTGCACCGCCCGGTTGACCATGGCGTCAATCGCCGCGGTGCTCTTCATCCCCTCGTGGAAAATGTCCGCCCAGAAGCCCCGGAACTTGGCTTGCCCATGGGCCGCGGACGCCGCCCAAGCTACGCACAGACAGCAACTGACGGCAGTGCACAACTGCCTGGTCGGTCCGGTTTTCCGCATGATCTATCGACTCCGCTTCGCGTTCGACGGGCCGCGGACAGGACGGGGGAGAACAGCAGCCCACGGGTACCGCCGCGTGATCGGCCCTGAACCTCGCCTGAGGCTACACCCCGGCCGATCCGTCCTTTATATAATACACTCCATCCCGTGCAAACTACAAGTGCCGTCTCCACGAAATCAGCCCAGGACCGGCCTGACACAATCGGGGCGGGGGTTGACCGGTTTCGGCACCTGGTACAAGATGGAGTCCCGTCGCACGGATGCCGACCAGATGACCGGCGGCCAGGGGCCGCGACGGCGAACGTGCGTGAATCGCCCAGGAAGATAATGAGACAAGCATGAGCGAGATCCCCCGCGAGCAGGAGGAAGTGGCCGCCTCTTCGGCTCCGCCGACCAGCGGCCCGGTACAGTGCGCCAACCTCGAACGGGCCGCCGACAGCATTCCGCATGAGGCTCCGGCCTTAGCGCAGAACGCGACCGAAAAGCCCGCCGGTCAGCCCGAGCAGGAGGCGAGGCTCGCCTCGTCCGAATCCGAGCCGGCACCGCCGGAGACCGCTCCCCTCGCATCGCCCCCCTGCTGGATGCCGGACCCCGCCCCACCACCGGTGTCCCCTGCCCCGCCGGAGGCTTTCCGTGAGGGCGGCATTTATCGCGCCCACGTCGTCGAGGTGACCACCGAACGCGTCCTGCTCAACCTCGGGGGCCGCTTCCAAGGGACGATCACGCTCATCGAGTTCGCCGGCCATCCGACGCCCAAGCCCGGCGACGAGGTCTCCGTCATCGTCGAGGGCTTCAATCCGGACTCCGGGGAGGTGACCCTCAGCAAGCGACACGCTGACGAGGAGCTGTTCTGGCAATCCGTCCAGCCCGGCGACCTGCTGGAGGGCGTCGTGACCGGGATGAACAAGGGCGGGCTGGACATCGACATCGGAGGAGCCCGAGCGTTCCTGCCGGCTTCCCAGGTCGACATCCGCCGCATCAAGGATATCTCGCTGCTGATCGGCGAGCACGTCCAGTGCATCGTCAGCCAGGTGGACCGCACGACGCGAGACCTCATCGTCAGCCGCCGGAAAGTACTCGAACGCCAACGCGAGCAGGAGCGGCGGGAGATCCTGCAAGGTCTGACGGAGGGCGACGTCCGCACCGGCCGCGTCTCCAGCATTACGGATTACGGCGCCTTCGTGAGCGTCGGAGGCGTGGACGGTCTGGTCCACGTCACCGACCTGAGCTGGGGCCGGGTCAAGCACCCCTCCGAGGTCGTCCAGGTGGGGCAGGAGGTCTCCGTCCGCATCCTGAAAGTGGACCTGGAAAAGGGAAAGGTCGCCCTGGGCCTCCGGCAGGCCACGCCGGACCCCTGGGAGAGCGTCGAGACGAAGTACCCCGTGGGCTCGCGGATCACCGCCCGGATCGCCCGTCTGGCGGATTTCGGAGCGTTCGTGCAGCTCGAGGAAGGCGTCGACGCCCTGCTGCCGCTCAGCGAGATGAGCTGGTCGCGCCGGGTGGCCAGCCCGGCCGAGATCGTCAAGATCGGAGACGAGGTGGAACTGGTCGTCCTGAAGGTGGAGCCCGCCAAGCAGCGGATCTCCGTCGGGCTCAAGCAGACCAGCGAGGATCCCTGGGCGGCGGTCGAGACCCGCTTCCCGGTCAACGAGCTCGTCAAGGGGAAGGTCTCGAAGATCCTGGATTTCGGTTGCTTCGTGGAGATCGCCCCGGGCATGGAGGGGCTGGTCCACATCTCGGAGCTTTCGTTGCGGCGAGTGAACGCGGTGAGCGACATCGTCCAGGAAGGGCAGGAGGTCGAGGTCCGGGTTCTGAAGATCGACAAGGAGGCTCAGCGCATCTCCCTGTCGATGCGACCCGCGCCCAAACTGAGGCTGGACGAAAAGGTCGAACCGGCCCGCTCGAGGCCCACGACGGTGCGGAAGAAACCGTTGCGCGGCGGGCTCACGTCTCACTTTGACTGGTAAAGGGCAGTGCGAAGCCCTTGCGCTCGCAGATGGCCTGCACGATGTCGTCGAAGCGGTCGATGAGGTAGCTGTCCAGCCGGACCGGCTCGGTCGCACCGCCCGACCGCACCATGAGGTCGACCCAGCCCTTGCGGGCGTAAGCTTCACTGTCCAGGGCTTCCATGTCGTCCCAGCCGATGGCGCGGCCCCGGATCTTCAGGCCGGCGTCGTCCAGCACCACCCGCATTTTCGTCGCCCGGATCAGGTGACCCAGCGTGATCAGCCCGAGCAAGCCCATCCCCGCGGCGAACACCTTCTGGGTGCGTAGCGAGCCCTCGTTGTGCTCGTGGCTCTCCTCGACCCGCTCGATCTGCCTGACCTTGTCGCCTACCACCACGAAGCTGCCATAAGCCGCCGGCCCAACGTACCAGTGCTTCTGTTCGTGAACCAGGGCCGGCCGGCCCAGCAACGCCTCCAACTCCGCGACGGTCATGCCCACCTCAACCCGCTGGAGATTGCCCAAGCTCGCCCGAGGGTTGGGCTTGAGATCATCGGGGCGTTCGGGCAGTTGCTGCTGGGCCCACTTGAGGTTCTCGGCCGGGTACTTGACGTACCCGTCCCGGGCAAACCAGACCGCGAAGGCAGAGCACATGACCATGAAGATGATGATGCGGTTGCGGCGGTCACTGGTCGTTCCGGATTCGATCATCATGGTCCTGAACCTCTTGTGGCCCCATGGCGACAGTGGCGGGAGTGCGGCCCCGACGGCCGGCTCGTGGGCATATCTTTCCATCTACCCGCGTGGAATGCAAGCCCTTGTACTGCCGCCCCGGGAACGTCATAATGGGAGGCAGGGACACGATCTCAAGAGGCTCGGTTTGGGATCCGTGTCCCGGTATCCCCAGGGAGGCGACCATGAAGTCAGGCCTCGGCGCGCAGTGCGACGATTTTTACGTCAGCAGCCGGCTGAGTCTGAAGCTCAATCTGACCCTCGAACGCGAAACGGTCCTGCACTTCTTCGACCGCATCCGGCGTGAACATCCCGCGCTGAGGCGGCTCCGCCGAAAGAGCGACGGTTCGTTCGTGCTCGAGGAGTTGGAGGCGGATCCGCGCGAGGGCGGCCCGCGGCGCTGGATCCGGCTGGAGCCCACGTCGCTGCGGCTGGGGCATTTCAACCCGCCGGCGGACAGTGCCTGGCGCCAGTTCGGCGGTACGCTTTTCGAGTACGCCCCGTACTTCCTCTCCCTCAGCGACCTGGACATCGATCACCTGGAGGTCGTCTACGGGTTCGACTTCGAGTATCGCGGCAACCACGACCAACTCGTGGCCGAGACCCTGCTGGCCGACCACCCGCTCAGCTCGATCTTCAGCGGCGAGGAGCATACGCCCATCATCGACTGCCAACCTTACATCGGGATCGCCCTGACGCCCGACTGCAACATGCAGGCCTACCTGGACATCAAGAGCCGCACCAGTACCTTCGAGGTGCGGACCGGCGAGTACGATCCGCAGATCCTCTCGGTCTACGTCACGCTACGGCAGTACTGGGGCTCCGAGGATCAGGCCGGGTTGCAGCAGACCTTCCGCAGTCTGAACGACGCGGCGGCGGAACTCGCCGCTCAGCGTGTCGTCCCCATGGTAGTCAACCCCCTGGCCATGGCCATCGCGAGCCGGTCGTGAACGGATGTGTGGCACCGGACCTCGGCGAGCTCGGTCGAGCCGCGTCTCGCCGGTGCAGCCGGGTTTATCCCGGCGTTTCGCGCGCAAAAGGCCGAGACGAACTCCAGCGCTTCTCCCGCGAAAAACGGGGATAAACCTCGCCGCTCGCTTGGCGGCCCCGGCGGTGGCCCGCGGCCGGGTGTGGCAGAATTGCACACGAGCCTATAGAATCGCCCCGCGCCTTGCGGCGCCGAGGCACGCGCAGGTTGCGGGATCGCCTGGGTCGAGCAATCGCTCCCCCAAGTCCGGAGGACTTGGGCCGCCCGGCCAGGTTCTCTGAACCTGGGAAAGCGATTGGATGGCCGCCCCACAATCGCGCGCTTGGTGGTGGGATCGCGCGGGTGGAACAATCGCTCCCCCAAGTCCGGAGGACTTGGGCCACCCGGCCGGCGTCCTTCGTGGCGGCCGGGCACCGGCGGGACGCGGCTCGACCGAGCTCGCCGAGGTCCGGTGCCACACCGCACTGCCCAAAGAGCAGTGGCACACGGGAGTTTGCACACGGGCGCAAGGTTGCGGGGGCCATCGAGACGGTACAACCGGGGAAATGTTCGGCATGGCCAGGTTCTTCCAGTCCACCCACAAAGACGTTCAGCCCGACGAGGTGCGCATGACGCTCGGCGAGCACCTGGAGGAGCTGCGCTCACGGATCATCCGAGCCCTGCTCGCACTGTTCGTCGGGGCGATGGTTTGCTACATGTTCAGCGGGCAGATCATCGGGTTCCTCACCTCGCCGATGTTCGCGGTGTTGCGGCAGCAGGGCTGCGACGTGCGGATGGTGGCAACGAACCCGGCCGAGAATTTCATCACCTCGCTCAAGGTCAGCTTCATCGTGGGGTTCATCGTCTCGGCCCCTTACAGCCTGGTGCAGATCTGGGGCTTCGTGGCCGCGGGCCTTTACCAGCGGGAGCGCAAGTGGGTCCGTCGGTTCGCCCCGGCCTCGATCATCCTGTTCTTCACCGGCGCGGCCTTTCTGCTCCTGGTGGTCAGCCCATTGCTGCTGAACTTCCTGGTCGCCTACCAGAACGAACTGCCTGACTACGGCTTTCTCCCAGAGTGGCTGATCGGCACGCGGGAGCCCCTCAAAGTAGAGGAAACCTACGACCAGTGGCCCACAACCCAGCCCATGCCCATGTTCGAGAGCGATCCTGCGGATGCCCCGCCCGGTGTGCCCTGGATCAACCTCCAGGCTCAAGAAATGCGGATCCGCATCGGGGAGGTGGACTACACCGTCACCCACCTCAAAGACATCAAACGGCAGAATCGCGTCGAGCCCATGATGAGGATTTCGGAGTACGTGGTCTTTATTCTGCAGTTGGCGGCGGCGTTCGGGATCGGGTTCCAGGTTCCCGTGGTCGTCGCGTTCGTGGCCACGCTGGGCATCGCCACCGCGGCCCAGATGGGGAGCCTCCGGCGTTACATCTGGTTTGGCATGGCCCTGGTCGCGGCGTGCATCACGCCGCCAGACGTGACGAGCATGCTCATGCTCCTGATTCCCATGGCCGGCCTGCTCGAGATCGGTTTGCTGGTCGCCCGATTCATCGAACGCGAACGAGCGAAGACCGCGGCCCAAGGAGGTACAGACTCATGACCGCAGCCGCCCCTGACATCGCCGGAGCGGGTTCTCCCGTAGCGGCCGCCCCCCGACTTCGGCGAGCTCTCTTCGAGCCTGAGCCTCAGAGCCGAAGGCAGCCGAGCCGTGGCGGCCGGGCTCGCAGGCGCACTGCTCAAAGAGCAGTGGCACACAGGCGCACTGCTCACAGAGCAGTGGCACACGGACGCCATGCACGTCACCGCACGACCGCAGCGGCCGCCACGGGAGGCGGCCGCTACCGGTGTGGCACCGGCGTCTCGCCGGTGCGGGCGGCAGATCATGCGCCGACCGCCACGGGGGGTGGCCGCTACGGGCTCGCGCTGTCACTCCATGCGCTGATGCTGGGCGTCTTTCTCTTGGTAAATCCAACCTTCGTGTCGGCCGCCTCGATGGAGCCCCTGACGCTGGACGGCGTGGTACCGGCGACGTTCCCCGTGGGCACGGCCGCTCCGGTGGCCATCCCTCTGCCCGCGAGCCCGGCATGGCCGGCTACGCTCACCGCGTACATCCGCGCGGAGGGCCCCGGCGAGCCGATGACCGCCGTGGCCCAATGCGAGACCGGAGCGGGCCTCGAGCCCCGGGCCTGGTTCCTGTGGACCGCCCGCCCGGAGAATCTGGGCAAGAAGATTACGATCCGTCTGGAGCCGGCGGACGCGAAGCCGCGGCCCGTCTACGAGGTGAAAAGCGACGATCCGCAGGTTCACGTCACCGCCCCCGACGGCAAGCCGATCCTCTCGTACTGGTATGGCCAGCCTGCTCCAAACCAGCGCTACCCGCTCTCGGACTTCATCCACCCGCTGATCGGCCTGGACGGTGAAACGATCACCGACAGCGGGCCGGCCGACCACTTGCACCACCGCGGTGTTTTCTGGTCGTGGGTGCGCTACGAGCGAAACGGAGCGTCGATCGGCAACTGGTGGATCCCGAATCTGATGCGGTGCGAACCCGCCGGGTTGGAGCTGGGCAGCGGCCCGGTCTTCGCCGCGTTCCATGCCCGTCAGTACCTGGTGCATCATCCGAAGGACGGATCAACACCGCAGCGCGTGCTCGAACACGAGGTGACCTGCCGGGTCTTCCCCACCACGCCGACCGGGCGGGCGGTGGACGTGGATCTCACGATCCGCGCTCTCCAGGATGGCGTGCGGATCGGCGGGCAGACGGACATCGGGAAGGGCTACGGCGGGATGACCGTCCGCTACGGTCCCGGCAAGGAACCGCGGATCGAGGTAGACGGTGAGTTCCACCCCAAGGACCTGATTCGCCATCGGGCTCACTGGGCGAGTTGGACGGGGCTCTTCCCCCAGGCGGACGGCCAACCGGGGCGAACCCGGAGCGGAGCGGCCCTGCTCGTCCATCCCAGCCACGCCGGCAGCCCGCCCGAATGGCTCACCCGTTACTACGGGGTGCTCTGCGTCTGCTACCCCGGCCTGGACATGCTCGACATTGGCAAGGACACGCCGCTTCGATTACGCTACCGCATCTGGATTCATCGGGGGGACGCCCGTGAAGGCGGCGTCGAGGCACAGTACCGCGCTTACAGTTCTGACTGGCAGTGGCGGGCCCCGGAACGCGTCAACAAGTAGCGCAGGCCGGCCTTCGCGCCTCACCGGCCTGCAACCTCAGGAGACAGCCGCAGTGTCGAGCACGAAGCGCGTCGGACATTACGTGGTCAGCACGCACTGGGACCGCGAGTGGTATGAATCGTTTCAGGACTATCGTTTCCGCCTGGTGGCCCTCCTCGACGAGGTGCTGGACACCATGCAGCGCGACCCCAGGTTCCGGTACTTTCAGACGGACGGGCAGAGCATCATCATCGAAGACTATCTGGCCATCCGGCCGGAGCGGGCGGAGGAGGTCCGGTCGCTGGCCCGCGACGGCAGGCTGCGCATCGGCCCGTGGTACGTGCTGCCCGACGAGTTCCTGGTCGGCGGCGAATCGCTGATCCGCAACCTGCAGCTTGGGCTCAAGGTTGCCGCCCGCTACGGCCAGCCGTCCCGCACCGGCTTCGTCTGCGACCTGTTCGGCCACAACTCGCAACTGCCCCAGATTCTGCGAGGCTTCGGCATCGATAATGCCTTCGTGTGGCGCGGGGGCGGCGATCCCACCCATGGGGCCATGTTCCGCTGGCAGGCGGCCGACGGCACCGAGGTGCTGGCGTACCGCTTTTCAGGAAATGGCGGGTACTGCACCTACAACTTCGCGGTCCGCAAGGGCCGGGACGCCGATACCCCCGTGACCTTCGCCGAAGCGTTCGAGGGCCTCCGCTGGGTAGTCGATCACGAAACGCAGCGCTGCCCAACGCCCGCGTTCCTGCTGTTCGACGGCGGCGACCACATGGAGATCGACCCGCAGATCACCCGGCTGATCGAGGAAGGCAACAAGACGTTCGAGGACGTCGAGCTCCTGCACTCGCACCTGGACGGTTTTATCGAGGATCTGCGCGAGCAGCGCGACGCCATCACCCGGGTGATCCAGGGCGAGCTGCGCGATCCCGGCCGGCAGGGTGAAGAGACCTGGCTGATCCCCGGCGTGCTCAGCAGCCGCGTCCCGATCAAGCAGGCCAATGCCCGCTGCGAAGCTGAACTGTGCCTGTGGGCCGAACCCTTCAGCACGTTCGCCGGGCTGGCCGGCCGGGCCTACCCCACCAGCTATCTTGCCCTCGCGTGGCAATACCTGCTGGAGAACCACCCGCACGACTCGATCTGCGCGTGCAGTATCGACCAGGTGCACAAGGACATGGATTACCGGTTTGACCAGTCCATCGGCATCTCCTCGCACGTCACGCGGGACGCGCTGCGGAGCGTGGCTGAGTCTATCGCCCTACCGGAGATGAACGAGCCGGACATCGCCCTGGTGGTGTTCAACCCGTCGGCGGATCCGATCGACGGGCCGGTCGATCTGACCCTTCGCTTCCCCAGCAAGCTGGATACGGTGTTCCAGGAGTTCTTCGGGTTCGAGCCGAAGATCGGGTTCCGCCTGTTCGATCCTGACGGCCACGAACTCGCTTACCAGTATGTCGGACATCGGCGGGACCGGATGAGCCTGAGGATACGGGTGCGCAAGTTCCCGGAGCCCGACACGCGGCACGAGGTGGACGTGAGCGTTCCAGTGCAGGTGCCGGCCTACGGTTACACGCGCATCATGTGCCGACCGGTCAAGGAGCCGACCCGGTATCTGGGGTCCATGCGGGTGAACGACCACACGATTGCCAACGAACACCTGGAGGTGGCGGTCAACGCTAACGGTACGCTCAAGGTGACCGACAAACGCAGCGGGCAGACCTTCGACCGTCTGCTGACGCTGGAGGACTGCGCGGATATCGGTGACGGCTGGTACCACGGGATGGCCGCGCAGGAGCAGGCCTTCTCCTCGATCGCTTCGCCCGCCGACGTCGCCCTCGTCGCCGACGGGATTGCCAAGGCGACGCTCATGGTGCGGGTGACCATGCAGGTACCCGAGCGGTTCCTGTTCGACGCCTTCCGCCGCAGCGAGCGGCTGGCCCCGCTGGTGGTGACGCATCACGTGACCTTGCGCCGGGGCGGCACCGCGGTCGAGGTCCGCACGGTCGTGGAGAACACGATCCGCGACCACCGGCTTCGCGTACTTGTGCCCACCGGGGCGGACACGGCCACCTGCCTGAGCGACTCGGCCTTTGACGTGGTCGAGCGGCCCATCGCCCTGCGTGCGGACAATGCTCAGTACAAGGAGTTGGAGGTCGAGACGCGGCCGCAGCAGACCTGGACGGCAGTCCACGACCGAACGCGCGGACTGGCGGTGATCGCCACCGGGTTGCTGGAATCGGCGGTGCCCGACGTGCCGGAGCGCCCCATCGCCCTGACCCTGCTGCGGTCGTTCATCAAGGCCGTGGGGACCAGCGGACAAGAAGGCGGCGAGATCCAGGGCACGCACGAATTCCGATACCAGATCGTGCCCCTGGCGGGGGAGCCCGACGCGGCCACCCTGTGCCGCATGGGTCAGCGGCTGGCGGCCGGCGTTCGGCTGGTGCAGGTCGAGCCCTGGATGTGCCGGCAACAGGTCGCCCAAGGGCGAAAATGCCTTAACCTGCCGCCGGTACACAGCTTCCTCGAGATCGACTCGCCGGATGCCATCGTCACTGCCGTGCATCGGCTGGATGGTGACGAGGCGGTGACCATCCGCATGTTCAACCCCCGGACGAAGCCAATTGATGTTCCCCTCGTGCTGCACGGGGCGGGCGACGAGGCCTGTTTGACGGATATGGAAGGCCGTGCCGGCGACCCGATTCCGTGTACCGAAGGGCGGCTCAGCGTCACGCTGCGGCCTAAGCAGATTGCGACCGTCCGCCTGGCACTGCCATCGGCCGTGGAAGCCGGCACCCCTCGACGCGGCGGCGGAAAGCGGACGCGGGCGTAGGCGGGTGGTAGCTCTGGTTGAGTCACCCGGGGACTTGCGTCCCCGGCTCGCTTGCGTCCCCGGCTCGCTTGCGTCCCCGGCTCGTGTGTCCGCCGACTCCTGTCTCCTGTCTCCTGTCTTCTCTTTCCTGTATAATCCTCCCCCACGGTACGCGTCGGCGTGCCCCGAACGAACAACCGTCATCCGACCGCCAAGCACGAGGTGGACCCCATGTGTACGAATCGCTTCCGCCGACTCAGCGTTCTGCTCGTTGCCGGACTCCTCCCCCTGACCGCCTGCGACCGGACGAGCGAGCCGTCCGCCGCCGCCGCGGTGGACATCTCGGAACTCGTGATCATTACCCCGCACGGAGCGACGATCCGGGAGGCCTTTGCCGACGGCTTCCGCCGCTGGCAGGAGGACCAGAAACTGCCCGGCGTCATCACTATCCGCTGGATCCACAAGGGCACGCTGGACTGCCAGCGACACCTTTACGATCGCTATGCCCAGTTCACGGAATCCTCGCAGAAGCGGATCGGGGTGGACGTGTTCTGGGGTGGCGGCATCGCGGTGCATCGGGAGGTGGCGGCTCGCGGTTTCGCGCTGCCGGTGAAGCTCTCGGAGCAGGCCCTGGCGGGTATCCCGGCGGAGCTGAACGGCCAGCCGCTCTACGCTCCGGACGGTGCCTGGCATGGGACCGCGTTGGGCGGGTTCGGCATCATGTTCAACCGGTCGGCCTGCCAGGCCCGCGGGGTGCCCGAGCCGACCACTTGGTCGGACCTCGCCGGGCCGGACTACGCCGGCTGGATGGCGGTCGCGGATCCAACCCTCTCCGGCAGCGTGACCCAATGCCTCGTGCTGATCATGCTCAAGCACGGGTGGGAGGAGGGCTGGGGCATTGTGACGGGGCTGATGGCTAACGCCAACGGTGTGCTCTCCTCCAGCGCGCTGATCTCCCCCACCGTGGCCGCCGGCATCACCCTGGCGGGCCTCGAGCCGGAGTTCATCGCCCGCATGACCATCGCCGAAGCGCGCGACGGCCTGGGTTACGTCAACCCGCCGGCCGCGACGGCCATCACCCCCGACCCGGTGACGGTGTTGGTCGGTACTTCCCAGTTGGAAGCCGCGACCCAGTTTGTGGAGTTCACCCTCTCGCCGCAGGGGCAGTGCCTCTGGGCCTTGCCGCCCGACGTGCCCGGCGGGCCGCCGGGACAACCGCTGTATCGCTACCCCATCCGCCCGGAAATCTATGAGCAGTACAAAGGCCAGCTTGTGGTCCAGGGCAACCCGTTTGCCGAGCAGAGCGACTTTCGGATCGATGAGCAGTTGGAGCGGGCGTACACCATCCTGCTGCCGGTGCTGGTCAACGCCGCGTGCGGTCCCAACCACCTGGCTCTCCAGCACGCCTGGCGTCAGGCTCAGGCGGAGGGCAACGGCTCGCCCCGCCTGGCGGAGCTGCGTCGGCCGCCCTTCACCGAAGCCGAGGCCCTGGAACACGCCGAAACCTGCGCCCAGAACCCCCACGAGGTCCTGGAACTGCAGAGCCAGTGGTCGCAACTGTTTGCCGAGCGATACCGGGCGGGCTCCTGATCACGGCCCTGTGCATCTGCGGGATCTGTGGGTCGGAAGAAAAGAAGTAACCACAGATGAACACAGATGGACACAGATGGGATCAATGTGGAAGAGGAGCAGGAGGAGGAGGATTAAGAGTAGGAGTAGGAAGAAGAATCGAGGAGGTCTTATCTGTGTCAATCTGTGTGATCTGTGGGCTTTTCCTCTGCCCATAAATCACACAGATTGACGCAGATGAGGGGGGAGACGCGGAGGTGAGATGACCCACGGATGGGGATCGTTCCTGTTCCTCCTGTGTCCGCCGTTGTTGGGGGGCATCCTGCTGTGGCGGTTTCCCGCTTACCGCAGGATTCGTTACCGATCCCTGGCCGTCTACCTCGTGGTCATGAGCCTGTTGATCTGGGGGGCTCTGCAGATCGTCGCCTACGTGGCCCAGGGGTGGGTCGTGCCGACCGAAGTGGCCATCGTTCTCTGGTTTACGATCGGCTGGCGGCTGGCCTGGACGCTGTGGGCACGGATCGTCGGGCGAGCGGGCGAACGATGGCGGCGCTGGGCGAGGAGGAGACGACGCCACGGACTGGCTGTGCCCCAACGGCTGCGGCTCATCGCACCGGCCAGGGTGGCCTGTACCGTCGTCATCTTCGCCCCGCTGTTTCTGGCCACGGTGCTGACGCACCGCTGCAAAATCCCGGATGGACAGGACCCGCAGAGCATCTTCGAGCGGCCGTTCGAGTCCCTGCGTATCCCGACGCGGGACGGCCATGAGCTCGACGGCTGGCTGGTGCCGCAGGAGGGGGCCGACCGAACGCTGATCATCTGCCACGGAGCGGGAGCCAACAAAGGCAACTTCGTCTGGTTCCTGGCGCCGTTTCTGGGCAAGCAGTACAACGTGGCATTCTTCGACTTCCGGGCCCACGGCAGCAGCACCGGTCGGCAAACCACGTATGGCATCCGCGAACGGCTCGACGTGGTAGCGGTGGTCGACTGGTTGAAACGCGAACGACCCGAGCAGGCCCGCCGGATCGTCGGCTTGGGCTCGTCGCAGGGGGCGATGGCCCTGGCGCTCGCCGCCGCCGAGGAGCCGCGCATCGACGCGATCATTCTCGACAGCCCCTTTGTCTCGCCCGAAGCCCTCGCCCTGCACCACGCCCGCCGGGTGCCGGTGCTCGGCCCCACCGCGGCGCGATACCTGCTCGGCCTCATGTCCGGTCTGACCGGGACCAACTTCTTCGACGCCTCGGCCGAACGGGCGGTCGCTTCCGTCGGCCAGCGGCCAGTCCTCGTCATCCATGGGAACGAGGACATCGGCATGCCCGCCGCCCACGCCCAACGGCTCTACGACGCGGCTCCGGGGCCGCGGGAAATCTGGTTCGGGCCGGGACCACACAGCAACATCATCACTACCGTGCCCGACGAGTACGGCTGGCGCGTGCTGGCGTTCCTGGACGCGCATCTGGACGGCGATAACCCCGAGCCGTGAAGATGCGAAGCCGCAACCGGCGGAGGGTGCGAAGCCGCGAGCGACGGGCGGTGCAAGCGGGCGGCTTGCGTTATAATGCCCGCCTTTGGGCCGGCGGGCCGGGACGGTGCCGCGGCCGGTGATATCGCGAAGGGACGACCATGACAACGCCGGAGTCCGAACCCGTTCGGACGAACTTCATCGAGGACATCATCAACGACGACCTGCGGACCGCCAAGTGGAAGGGGCGGGTCATCACCCGCTTCCCCCCCGAACCCAACGGCTACCTGCACATCGGGCACGCCAAGAGCATCTGCCTGAACTTCGGCCTGGCCCTCCAGTACCAGGACCGGGCGACCGAGGCCCGCTGCCACCTCCGCTTCGACGACACCAACCCGGTCAAGGAGGAGCAGGAATACATCGACGCGATCAAGGAGGACGTGCGCTGGCTCGGATTCGACTGGGGCCGCCACGAGTACTACGCGTCCGACTACTTCGAGCAGCTCTACGAGTGGGCCGTGCAGCTCATCCGCGACGGGCGGGCGTACGTCTGCGATCTCGACGCGGACGGCATCCGCGAGCATCGCGGCACACTGACCTCGCCCGGCCGCGAGAGCCCCTACCGCAACCGCGAGATCCAGGAGAACCTCGCCCTCTTCGAGCGCATGAAGGCCGGCGAGTTCCCCGACGGCTCGCGCACCCTGCGGGCCAAGATCGACATGGCCTCGCCCAACCTCAACCTGCGCGACCCGGTCATGTACCGCATTCTCCACGCCGCCCACCCGCGCACCGGCGACACGTGGTGCATCTACCCGATGTACGATTTCACCCACGGCCAGAGCGACTCCATCGAGCGCATCACCCACTCCATCTGCACGCTCGAATTTGAGAACCACCGCCCGCTGTACGACTGGTTCTGCGACGCCTTGGATATCTACCACCCGCAGCAGATCGAGTTCGCCCGGCTCAACCTGACCTACACGGTGATGAGCAAGCGCCGCCTGCTCGAACTGGTCCGAGGCGGGTATGTGACGGGCTGGGACGACCCGCGGATGCCCACCATCGGCGGGATGCGCCGTCGCGGCTACACGCCCGAGGCCATCCGCCATTTCTGCCGGCGGATCGGGGTGAACAAGTTCGACAGCACCATCGACGTGGCCTTGCTCGAATACTGCGTGCGCGAGGATCTCAACCGGCGCGCGCCGCGGGTCATGGCCGTCCTCCGCCCGCTGAAAGTGGTCATCACCAACTACCCCGAGGGCCAGGTCGAGCACCTCGACGCGGTCAATAACCCCGAAGACCCGGCCATGGGCACGCGGCAGGTCCCCTTCGGCCGCGAGCTGTACATCGAGCAGGATGACTTCCGCGAAGTGCCGCCGCCGAAGTTCTACCGGCTGTCGCCCGGCCGCGAGGTCCGCCTGCGTTACGCCTACTTCATCACCTGCCGGGAGGTCATCAAGGACGATGCCGGCCGGGTGGTCGAGCTGCGATGCACGTACGACCCGGCCACCCGCGGCGGGGACGCTCCCGACGGCCGCAAGGTCAAGGCCACGCTCCATTGGGTCGCCGCCGAACATGCGGTCGACGCCGAGGTCCGGCTCTACGACCACTTGTTCTGCAAGCCCGATCCCGACGAGGTGGACGCCGACAAGCCCGATGCCAACTGGCTCGGCAACCTCAACTCCGCGTCGCTCGAAGTGCTGACCGGCTGCAAGATCGAGCCGACCTGGCAGGAAGCCCGCGGCCCCGACTGGCCCGATACCATCGCCCGCGTGCAGTTCGAACGCCACGGCTACTTCTGCCTCGATGCCGACGCGTCGCCCGCCCGTCTGGTCTTCAACCGCACCGTAACCCTGCGCGACTCCTGGGCCAGGATCGAGAAATCGCAGACCACAGCGAAGAGTTGATTGGACTGGTTGGGGCTGCGATCACACGGCGGGCCGGTCGGTTGCCATCTCGCTCCGAAGGAGCGAAGGGTCGTAGCCACAGGTGGAGTGAGCCACAGGCGAACGGAACCCGTGGACCACGGCCACACACTCAATACCCCACCCCGAAGGGGTGGAGGATGGGGCCATATGATCGGCCAATCCGCTGATAAGGTGACAAAGAATCAACGCGTTGCACGCGCCCTCCCTCGCCCCCTGCGGGGGCGACAAGAAGGAACAACGGACTTCGTGACCACGGGTTTCGCGTCGGCCGGCTGCGCCGTCGCGCCGCTCCACCCGTGGCTACCACCCTTGGCCCCTACCGGGGCCGGAAAGCAGACCATCCCACCCGCCGAATCACGCCCACCTGGTTACAATTACCGGGGTGGCACCTTGGTAGGAGAGTTCAATCATGGCCAGCAAATCGCCAGCAAATCGCAACAAGCCGTCCACGCGACGCAGGCGTATACGGGTCGGCGATTCCGGCACGATCGACCTCGGCTACCGTAAGGTTCGTGTCCGGGTCATCGAGGACCGCGGCTGCATTGGCAAGAACGGACGTCGTCTCCTTCGAGTACAACCCACCCGGCAAAAAGGTGATTCGGACAGTTTCGAGATTCCCGCAGAAGAACTCAGCGTCAAGTGATCTTGCGATCCACCGCCGAAGCCACGGCAGAGCTTGCAGCAACCGCTTGGCCGACAGGCCGGGCAGACGCGGCGCGTGATCCTGCAAACGCTGTGCTCACGTCGTTTGCAGGCCGGGCCCGGGGGCGACACCCGCCCATCACGCCCCGCGGCCTTCGCGGGCGAGGTTGCGGTTCCAATCCGGGACCTCCACCACCAGGTCGCTGCTGCCGTCAGGGACACACTGGCAGGCGAGGCGCGACTGCGGGGTCAGGCCGTAGGCCTCGTCGAGTTGGTCCTCCTCGTCCTCGGTGGCCTCGCCGCAGGCGGTGAGACCTTGGCGAACGATCACGTGGCAGGTCGAACAGGCACAGACCCCGCCGCAGGCATGGTCCAGGTCGATCCCGTGATGCAGGGCGATGTGCAGGATGCTGCCCGGCAAACCGGGGGCGTCGTACGGCAGTTCCCGCGGGTCCACCTCGACCGTCTGTTCGACCGGCAGGAAGGTAATGCGGTACCTGCGGGTGGGCAGGGCCGGGGCGGCGGTGTCTCGCTGAGGAGGATGACCACCCATATCAGCCTTCCTCTTCCTTGAGAGCGACCGTGATGGCCAACTCGGCCAAACGGACCGTCCGTCGGTCGAAGGCCTCAAGAGCCCGATGCAACAGGTCGGCATCCGCAGTCGTCTCGGCCAACCTGCGGAGGTCGACGATGGCGGCCTCAATCTCCGCCCGCTCCGCGGGATCGAGCAGGTGGCCCGCCCGGCTGAGCATCTGTTGGGCCTTATGCGTATCGAAGGCCACCTGGTTGCGCAGGTCGATGAGCCGATGGGCGGTCATGTCCTCGCGGGCGTGGGCGTAGGACTCCAGTTCCATTCGCCGCACCTCGTCGCGGGTCAGGCCGTGCGCGGGGATGATCTGGATGCTGGCCTCCTGCCCACTACGCTCTTCGCGGGCGGAGACGTTCAGGATGCCGTTCTCGTCGATCAGGAAAGTCACCAGAATCCGCGGCAGC